>DAOMFB010000071.1:0-10248 GCA_035429585.1 Thermoanaerobaculia bacterium | reverse complement strand
TCGTCGGCCGGCCGGCCCTCATCCTGGCGGACGAGCCGACGGCGTCGCTCGACTCGGAGACCGGGCTCCGGCTCCTCGACCTCTTCGACGCGCTTCATCGGGAGCGGGGCGTCGCCTTCGTCTTCTCGAGCCACGATCCGCGGATCGCGGCGCGCGCGGCCCGCCGGCTCCGCCTCCGGGACGGCCGGATCGTGGCGGACGAGACGGCGGCGGCCGGCGGGGGGGCCTCGTGAGCGTCCGCTGGTGGCGCCTCGCGGGGCGGAACCTGCTCCGCCACCGCCGCCGGACGTTCCTGACGGGCTCGATCGTCGTCGTCGGCTTCGTGGCCGTGACGATGACGGCCGGCTTCATGGCGCAGACCTTCGCCGGGCTCCGGGGAGCCACGATCGACGCCCTCGGCGGCCATCTCCGCCTCCTCGACCCGCGGGCCGAGGGAAAGCCGGACGAGGAGGCGCAGGCCTACCTCCTCGACGACTGGGAGGGGCTCGCGCGGCTCGTCCGGAGGGACTCCCGCGTCGTCCGCGCGATGCCGAAGCTCTCGTTCTTCGGCCTCGCGGTGAGAGGGGACCGGAGCGTGGCCTACCTCGGCACGGGGACCGACCCGGAGCTGGAGCGGGCCTCGGGCTTCGCCCCGGAGATGGTCGTGGAGGGAGCCTTCTTCTCGAACCCCGATGGGGACGAGGTGATGCTGGGCTCCGGCCTCGCGCGCGCGCTGGGGGCGAAGGCCGGAGACGTCGTCACCGTGATGGCGACGACCGCCGACGGGACGCTGAACGCCGTCGACGCGTCGGTCTCGGGGATCCTCCAGTACCCGATCAAGGAGATGGACGACCGGCTCCTCTTCCTGCCCTACCGGTCCGCCGCGCGCCTGCTCAAGGCGGAGGGGAAGGTGAACGTCCTCGCCGTGCGCCTCGGGCACGACGACGGGACGGACGCGGCGGCCCGGGCGATCGCCGCCGCGGCGGCGGCGGCCGGGCGTCCGGTCGCCGTCAGGACGTGGCTCGAGACGGCGGCCTTCTACAGGCAGGTGCGCCTCCTGTACGCCGCCATCTTTCTCTTCACCGGGCTCGTCCTCGCCGTCGTGATCGTCCTCGCGGTCGCGAACACGATGACGATGGCCGTCTTCGAGAGAACGCGGGAGATCGGGACGCTCCTGGCGATCGGGATGGAACGCCGCCAGGTGCGGGGGCTCTTCCTCCGGGAGGGGCTCCTCCTGGCCCTGGGCGGCGCGCTTCTCGGGGCGGCGGCCTCGCTGCTCGTCCGGGCGGCCCTCAACGCGACGGGGCTCCACCTGCCGCCGCCGCCCGGGGCGACCCGCGGGGCGGTCCTCTTCGTCCGCTTCTTCCCGATGGCGTACGCGGCCGGCTTCGCCCTGATGACGGTCACGCTTCTCGTCGCCTCGTGGTGGCCGGCGCGGCGAGCCTCGCGCCTGAACCCGGTCGAAGCGCTCGCCCATGTCTGACCTCTCGCGGGGAGTCCTCGCGCTCCTGCTTTCGGCCGCGGCCGCGTCGGGCGCCTCCCCGGACGCCGCCGCCCTTCTCGCGCGGGCGGAGCGGCCGCGCGACGCGTTTCCCGAAGGGGTCGTGACGATCCGCGTCACGGTGACGGGCGCGGCGCCGGGGCGGCCCGATCCGGCTCCGGCCCGGTTCGAGGTGGCCGTGAAGGGGCGGCGGTCGCGCGTGAAGTTCCTCGAGCCGGGCGACGAGGGGAAGTACGTCGTCTGGAGCGGCGGCGGGGCCTGGCTCCTTCTCCCGACGGCGAAGAACCCGATCGGGATCCCGGCGAGCTACCGGGTCCGCGGGGGCCTGTCGTCCGCGGACGTGGCGCAGGCGGGCTTCGGCGCCGACTACGACGCGGTCTTAGAGCGGGAGGACGAGCTGGCGGGAATGACGTGCGCGGTCCTGCGCCTGACGGCGAAGAAGGGGCTCCCCGTGCCGTATCCCGTCGTCCGCGTCTGGATCGACCGGAAGGACGGGCTCTACCGGAAAGCGGTCTTCCTGCTCACCTCCGGGAAGACGGCCAAGGAGGCGACCTTCGACATCTGGGCGACCGAGAGAGGGGCGACCGTCCTGAAGCGGATGACGATCGCGGACGCCCTTCGTCCCGGCACCACCGTCGTCGAGTACCTCGACTGGTCGAAGCGCCCGGTCCCCGACCGCAGGCTGGACCCGGCGACGGCGCGGCAGGAGTGACACCCGGTCCCTCCCCGGACCGGGGCGGAGAACCGTCTACCGACCGGCCGACCGCGAGGAACGGAAGAGGTAGACGGCCCAGCCCGCATAGCCCGTGGCCACCGGGAAGCCGACGTACGAGAGGAGAAAAGGCATCTGGTAGCCGTCGACGTCGACGGGCCAGCGATACAGGAGCCGGAGGAGGTGCAGGAAGCCCACGAGGAAGAAGATGGTCCCCGAAAGAAGAAGGTAGATCCTGAGGGAGAGGCTGCTCTTCATGTCGGGGTGTCCTTCGTCGTGATCGTCTCGAGGCCGTGGCCGGCGGGGCCCGCCTCGCTCTTGTGGAGGCGCCATGAGAAGAAGAGGCCGAAGACGCCGAGGGTCGAGAAGAGCCACATCCCGGCCGCGTAGCCGCCCGGGTTCTTCGCGCCGGCCTGGAAGAGGTCGTTGAGGCCGCCGACGGCCCAGGCGACCACCGCCCATCCGATCTGCTGACAGAGCGTCATCAGGGCGTAGGCCGTTCCGAGCTTGCTCTCCTCCACGAGATAGGCCACCGAGGGCCACATCACGGCGGGGATGAGCGAGAAGGCGATTCCCATCATCGCCACCGGCACGCCGACGGGGAGGCGCGTGTAGGCCAGGAGGAGGAAGACGGGAAGGAGCAGCACCGAGCCGAAGGCCATCAGAAGGGCCCGCTTCCCGATCCGGTCGGCGAGGAGGCCGAAGAGGGGGGTCGCGACCATGGCGGTCAGCGGCAGGAGGCCGTTCAGGAAGCCCGCCGTCTCGGCCGAGACGCCGCGGGCGTCCTGGAAGAAGATGTTCGCGAAGCGGCGGAACGGGAAGACGGCCGAGTAGAAGGCGACGCAGAGGCCGACGATCCACCAGTAGCCGCGCCCGAAGCGAAGGAGGTCCGCGAGGACGAGCTTGTCCGTGGAGCCGCTCTTCCCGAGGGAGAAGCGCGTTTCGGCCGCGCGCTCGAGGAGCGCGTAGGCGACGGCGGAGACGATGCAGAGCCCCCCCACGCCCGCCGCGAGGAGGAGCGGCTGCTGCCAGGAGCCGAAGAGGCCGGCCGCCCACGTCCGCGAGTTGTCGGCCCCCACCGAGCCGAGCCGGGCGATGGTCAGGTTGATCGCCATCGCGAAGGAGAGCTCCTTCCCCTTGAACCACTTCGCGAGCGCCGTCGTGATGGCCACGATGAGCGGCTCCGAGCCGAGGCCGAGGGCGAAGCGCCCCGCCATCATCAGCGGGAAGCTGCCGGAGAGCGCGATGGCGAGGCCGGCGGCCGCGGCGACGGTCCCGAACAGGAAGACGGCCTTCCGGGTCCCGGCCCGGTCGATGATGACGCCGCCGAGCAGGAGGAAGAGGAGGGCGGCCACGTTGTAGGCCGAGTCGAGGAGGCCGATCTGCGACTGCGTGAAGCCGAGCTGGCTCTCGAGGAGAGGCCCGACCGGGTTCATCGCGTCGAAGACGTAGTAGTTCGCGAACATCCCGAGGCTGACGAGGGCGAGGACGCCCCAGCGCCAGGCGCGGGTCGGCTCGGGACGCTCGGGAGCGGCGGCCGTCGTGTGCATGAGGCGGGGAGCTTACTTGGTCCCGGGGACGTTCAGGTAACGGTCGAACCAGCGGACGAGGGCGACGTTCGCCCGGATCCGGTTCGGAAGCCTCCGGAAGCCGTGCCCCTCGTCGGGGAAGAGGACGTACTCGACGGGGACCTTCCGGGCCCTGAGCTCCTCGACGATCTGGGTGGCCTCCTCGACCGGGACGTTCGTGTCGTTCTTCCCGTGGAGGACGAGGAGGGGCGCCTTGAGGTGGCGGACCTTGAAGAGAGGCGAGAGGTTCGTCAGGAGCTCCTTCTGGGACTGCGGGTCGCCGTACTCCGACTTCGAGATCTCGGCCATCCAGGGCTCCGTGTTCTCGAAGAAGCTCAGGAAGTTGACGATGCCGTAGAGGTCGGCGCCGGCCGCGAAGTCGGCGGGGAAGGCCGTCAGCGCGGCCACCGTCACCCAGCCGCCGTAGGAGCCGCCCATGATCCCGACGCGCGCCGGATCGGCGACCTTTTGCTCCACGGCCCAGGCGCGGCAGGCCGCCACGTCCCGCATCACGTCGACGCGTCTTCCCTGGTCGTCGAGGGAGAGGAAGGTCCGCCCGAAGCCCGCGGAGCCCCGGACGTTCGGGGCGAGGACGGAAATCCCCTGGGCGAGGAGCGCCTGGTAGTCGGCCCGGAAGGAGGGGGTCTCCTGTGCCTCGGGGCCTCCGTGGAAGGAGAGGACGAGGGGCCCGGGGCCCGCAGCCCCCTTCGGCCGGTAGAGCCAGCTCCAGAGCGGCTTGCCGTCGTACGTCGTGACCTTCACCAGCTCGGGCTTCACCAGCGCCGCGAGGTCGACGCCGGGGTGGGCGCTCCCCGTGACCGGCGCGAGAACGCCGCTCTTCAGGTCGAGCGTCCAGATGTCGCCCGGGAGCGCCGAGCCCGAGAGGGCGAAGGCCAGCTTCGCGCCGTCCTTCGAGAGCGAGAGCCCCTGCGCGATCTCGCCCGGGAGCGCCGGCAGGGGAGCGAGCGTCATCGCCTTCAGGTCGTAGAGGGCCAGCTCGCTCCGGCCGGCGACGTTCCAGAGGAGGACCGCCTTCGTCCCGGCCTCGTCGAGGACGAAAGATGACAGCTCGGCGTCGTCCCGGGAGGCGAGGATCTCGATCGGGCCGGGAGCCCCCTTCGAGAGGTCGATCCGCCCGAAGGCCGACCGCTCGCGCCCGGCGTTCGTGGCGACGAGGACGCTCCGCCCGTCGGGAGCCAGCCGCCCGTCGAACCAGGCGGTGCCCTGGTGGGGGGTCAGGTGGGTCTCGGCCTTCGTGGCGACGTCGACGAGGTAGAGATCCGCGAAGCCCCTCCGCGGCGTCCGCAGGAGGAGGAGCTTCTTCCCGTCGGGCGACTGGTCGAGGAGGGCGCCGGAGCCCTTGTTCTGGGCGGCGAGCGTGAGCGCGCCGGAGGCCACGTCGCAGAGCCAGGCGTCGATGTGGGCCCGGAGGCGGCGGTTCGAGGCGATCGCCAGCGTCCTGCCGTCCCGGCGGAAGGGGCCGAGGCGGTTCGTCTCGCTCCCGCCGTCCGTGACCCGCTTCGGATCCCCGCCGTCGGGATTCACGAGCCAGACCTGCACGTTCATCCCGCCGCCCGGCGCGACGGCGTAGGCGATCCGCGAGCCGGCGGGGGACCAGGAGACGGCGACGACGGGATCGACCGTCTCCGTCAGGCGCGTCGGCGTTCCGCCGGCGGCCGGGACGATCCACGCCTGCGGGAGGCCGCTCTCGTTCGACAGGTAGACGATCCTCGAGCCGTCCGGGGAGAAGCTCGGCGAGGTGGCGGAGGCCGCCGTCGCCAGGGCCGCCACGGACGCCTCCAGCGGGTCGGGTGCCGGGGCGGGGCTCTGGGCGGCGAGCGGCAGGGCCGCCGCGAGGACGGCGGCGAGGCGGATCGGGGCGAGATTCATGAAGCAGGTTCTCCTCATCGGGATTCTCCGGCGGCTGCGAGGGCCTCGGCGAGGGACTGGGCGAGCGTCGGGGCGTCCGGCTCGAGACGCTCGGCCTCCCGCAGGGCGGCCACGGCCTCTTTCGGGCGGCCGCGTTTCAGCTCGGTCCGGCCGAGGATCAGCCACGCGGGGTAGAAACTCCGGTCGAGGTCGATCGTCTTCTTCAGCTGGAGGACGGCCTCTTCGGTCCGTCCCTGCGCGTCGAGCGCCTCGGCGAGGTGGAGGTTCGCCACGAGGGAGAGGGGCTCGAGGTCGAGGAGCTTCCGGGCCTCGGCGAACGACTCCGTGAGGCGCCCGTTCTGCTGGAGGAAGTGCGCGTACCAGTGGTGCGCGTCGACGTCGGCCGGGTCGAGCTCGAGCGCCTTCCGGAAGTACGCCTCAGACGCCGGGTTGTCCTTCTCGTAGAGGAGGGCGACGTGGCCGAGGACCGCGAGTGCGGCCGCGTTCGAGGGATCGATCTCCAGCGCCTTCCGGGCGGCCTCCTTCGCGCGCGGGAACGCTTCGTCGCGGGGCCTCCAGCCCGTGTAGGCGAGGACGTCCCACGTCGCCGCCAGCCCCGCCCAGGCGGGCGCGTAGGCGGGGTCGCGGTCGAGCGCCTGCCGGAAGAGGTCGAGCGCCTTGCCGAGGTCGGCCCCCGTCCGCTTGGCCCAGTGGTAGCGCCCCTTCAGGTAGAGGAGGTAGGCGTCGCGGTCGGCCGTCGGCACCTTCGCGATCTGGCGTCGCGCGTCGCCCGAGAGCCGGAGGCGGAGGGCGGTCGCGATCTCGGCGGCGAGGTCGGCTTCGAGCGCCGGGATCCTCTCGCCCGTCCGTTCGTACGTCTCGCCCCAGAGATGGCGGCCGTCGCGCGCGTCGACGAGCGAGGCCGTGACGGTGAGGCGGTCCGCGAGGCCGCGAATGGTCCCGGTCAGGACGGCGCGGACGCCGAGCTGCCGGCCGGCGGCCAGCGGATCGACGGCCGGGCCGCGGAAGCGGGAGACGGTGCTCGAGGCCATGACGCGGAGGCCCGGCACCTGCGCCATCGTCCGGACGAGGCTCTCGCCCAGCCCCTCGGCGACGTAGTCGAGCTCCGGGCTCCCCGTGCCGTTCGCGAAGGGGAGGACGGCGAGGGAGTCGAGCGGGGCCGAGCGCTTCGCGAGGCTCCAGAGAACGACCGCGGCCGCCGCGAGAAGGAGCCCGGCCACCGGGGGGAAAGCCTTCCGGAGGCGGCGCGGCGCGGCCGCCGGCGGGGCCGGTGCGGCGGCGGAGGCGCGGAGCGCCTCGGACAGTTCGGCGCCCGACGCGAAGCGCCGGGCCGGGTCCTTGGAGAGGCACCGCGACACGACCGATTCGAGCCCGGCCGGCGCCCGGACGCCTCCATCGGACAGCGGCGGCGGATCGGACTTCAGGATGGCGTGCAGCGTCTCGACGGCGGTGTCGCTCCGGAAGGCGCGCCGTCCCGTCGCCATCTCGTAGAGGACGGCTCCGAACGAGAAGACGTCCGAGGGCGGTCCGGCCGGCTCGCCGCGAACCTGCTCGGGGGACATGTAGCCGACCGTTCCCATCACGACCCCCGGAGCGGTGAGAGCCGAGGCCGTCGCCGCCCGGGAGGCGCCGTCGTCCGCGGGCGCCGTCCCGGCCCGGGCGAGGCCGAAGTCGAGGAGCCGGGCGCCCGTCGGCGTCAGGAAGACGTTCGACGGCTTCAGGTCGCGGTGGACGAACCCGCTCGCGTGGGCGTGCGCGAGGCCGGCGGCGATCTCCCGCGCCGTCCGCAGCAGTTCCTCGCCCTCGAGCGGGCCTCGCTGGAGGCGGTCGAGGAGGGTCTCTCCCTCGAGCAGCTCCATCACGAGGTAGTCGACGTCGCCGTCCGATCCGACGTCGTGGAGCGTGGCGATGTTCGGGTGCGTCAGGCGGGAGGCGATCGAGGCCTCCCGGAGGAGACGCCGGCGCGACTCGGGGTCGGCGTCGCCCGGCTTCAGCACCTTGAGGGCGACGAGGCGGCCGAGCCGGAGGTCCTTCGCCTTCCAGACCTCTCCCATCCCGCCCCCTCCGAGGCGCGAGAGGATCTCGTAGGGGCCGAGGGTCCCGCCGGGTCCGAGCGTCACGCGGCCGTAATCATCGGTGCGCATCGACGCCCGCGCAACCGGCGAGCAGGGCGTCGAGACGGGCGAAGCGGTAGCCGCGTTCCGCGAGGGCGTCGAGCAGGCCGCCGAGCTTCGGAGCGAGTTTGTCGGAGCGCGCGGGACCGGATCCGAGATGCATCAGGAGGACGAAGCCGTCGAGGCCGCGCGGCTCCATCCGCTCCCGCGCGAGGACGCTCTCGACGATCGCGTCCGATGAGACGAAGCCGGGGTCGCGCTCCCCGGCGTAGTCGGCGCTCGCCCGGGTGCCCGGCGTGATGCCGGCGACCGTGAAGCCGGCCTCGCGGCTCCAGTGCGCGATCTCCTCCGTCCACCACTCGAAGGGCGGGACGAAGACGGCGACGCCCTGCCGGGCCGCGCCGAAGGGGGCGAGCGCCTCGAGGTTCCGGTCGAGGTCGGTGCGGAACGCCTCCCGCGTCACGAGGGTCTTCTTCGGTCCGGTCCAGGGCGCGTAGAGGAGGTGCCGGTCGGAGTGGGGGCCGAGGAGATGGCCGTCGGCGGCGATCCTCCGGAGGAGGGGAGCGCTCGCCGGCGCACGGGCGAAGTCGCCGGTCACGAAGAACGACGCCGTGAGCTTCCGCGAGGCGAGGGTGTCGAGGATGATCTCCCCTCCCTCGCCGAACTCGTGCGCCGTGAAGACGAGGGCGATCGTCTTCGTCCCGGCCGGACCCCGGACGAGCCCGCCGTCCCGGACGGCGCAGGGAGGGGGAGACGGCGGCGGGGCCGTGGCGAGCGCCAGCATCAGCACCGCCGCTGCGGTGCCGTCCATCGTCGGCTCGTTCGTGGCGTACTCCATCGCGTCGTCGTGCCAGACGGCCTCCTCGGACTGGAAGGGCGCCCACGCGTCCGGAGCGGTCAGCGTGACGCCCTTCAGGCTCCGGAAGATCGCGGCCTTGACGGGACCGTCCACGAGCCCCCCGCGGACGGAGCGCCCGGTGAGGTTCGTCGTCGGGAGGTGGGGCTGCGTCGGCGAGGGGACCCCGTCGGGCCAGCCCGTGAACATCGAGACGCCCCAGGGATTCCGGCCGAGGAGCCAGCCGAGCTGGTCGGCGAGGAAGGCGCGGTACCGCGTGTCGCCCGTCATCCGCTCGTAGGCGAGCCCCTGCGTCACGAGGGCGGCGACCAGGTTGTTCGAGCACCAGATGAACGGGACGCCGAGCCCGAACGCGCTGCCGGCCGAAACGGCGACGGTCATCTCGAGCCCTTCCCGGTACCAGCCGGCGAGGTCGGCGTCGAGGGCTCCGCCGCCGAGGCCGTGGAGGGCGAAGTGGCCGAGGTTCACGAAGGGGTAGTACTGGTAGTGTTCGGCGGCGCCCCGGCCCATCCAGGACGTGGCCGCGGCGAGGCGGGCGTACCGCTTCGCATCGGCCAGATAGGAGGCCTGGCCCGTCGCGCGGAAGAGCTCCGCCGCCCCCCACTCCATGTCGTCGGCCCACGTCTCCTCGGCGTACCGGTACGGCGCGCCGAACGAGTTCCCCTGCTGCACGCCCTCCTGCGCCTTCCCGAGGGCGTAGACCTCGACGCCCGCTTTCAGGCAGTCGCGCGCGAAGCCGCCCCGGCGCGCGTCGTCCTTCCAGACGCGGTACGCGAGCGCCATCGCGGCGGCGTACCGCCCCGCGAGGTTGGCGACGCCGGTCGAGTCGCTCGCGTACTTCCCGAGCCCCTGCGGCTTTCCGTCGGCGACGTAGACGGTCCGCTCCCGGCCGGGCCCCCGGCCGTAGTCGGCGTCGTCGTTCTGCGGGAGCCGCCACCCCTTGTGGTCCCGGTCGTCGGCGACCTGGTGACAGAGCGTGTCCGCGGAGGGATGGAGCTTCAGCAACCAGTCGAGCCCCCACGTCGCCTCGTCGAGAACGTCGGGGATCCCGTTCGGCCCCGGCCGGCCGAGGGCGTCCACGGCGTCGCGAAAGGCCGACGGGTTGATCAGCCAGGCCTGAAGGAGATGGGCCGTCGCCGTGCTCGACGTCAGGAGGTACTTCAGCTGGTCGCCGGCGTCGTGCCAGCCGCCGCGGGCGTCCACGTACGTGCCGGCGGGGGGCGGCCCGTAGGCCGTCCGGCCGTCGTAGGGGTGGCAGACGGCGTCGAGGAACGGGTTGTAGCCGCAGCGCTGCTGACGCAGGAACTCGAGAAGGACGTCCGCTCCTCCGGCGAGGGCGTCGGCCGCGACCCGGAAGGGGGGCGACGCGGCGGGGGAGCCGGTCAACGTCACGCGGTACGTGCCCGGAGCCGTGAGTTCCGGGAAGTCGAGGAGGTACGCGAAGGGAAACCCGCCCCAGCCGCGCGGGGCTTCCTTCGGCAGCCTCTTCGTGAGGACCGCCTTCCGGTTCCGTTCCTCGGTGACGCGGAACGAGCCGCCGAGCTTCGTCGGCGAGAGGACGACGGCGCTCTTCGGGTCTTCGGGCCGGGAGCCGCCGCGGGCGACCCGCACGACGGGGCCGGCGGGGC
>DAOMFB010000070.1:0-10298 GCA_035429585.1 Thermoanaerobaculia bacterium | reverse complement strand
CTCGCTGCAACAGCCCCCGCGCTCGCCGCCCGCGACTTCGCCGACGCGGCGTCGGCCCGCGACTTCCTCGAGCCCGCGCCGGAGAAGCTCCACGACCCGTTCGGGATGGCCGGCCTCCCGGAGGCCGTCGAGCGGCTCGCCGACAGCGCGCGGCGCGGGGCGCGCGTCGTCGTCTTCGGCGACTACGACTGCGACGGCGTCGGCGCCCTCGCCATTCTGACGCCGGTCCTCGCGCGCCTCGGCGCGGACGCCCGGCCGTTCATTCCGCACCGGGTGGCCGACGGATACGGCCTCAGGGCGGAGACGCTCCGGCGGGTCCTCGCGGAGCACCGCCCCGAGGGAATCGTCACGGTGGACTGCGGCATCACGGCGCGGGACCCCGTCGAGGAGGCGCTGCGGGCGGGCGTCTACGTGATCGTCACGGACCATCACCTGCCCCCCGAGCGGCTCCCGGAGGGCGCCCTCCTCGTCGACCCGAAGCTCCCCGGCTGTCCCTCCCCCTTCAAGGAGCTCTGCGGAGCCGGCATCGCCTGGAAGCTGGCGGAGGCGCTCCTGGCCCGGGCGGGCGGTTCCGCGGGGCTCTCCCGCGCCGCCTGCGAGGCCTGGCGAGCCTCTCTCGCGAAGATCGCGGCCATCGCGACGGTGGCCGACGTCGTACCGCTGACGGGGGAGAACCGGATCCTCGTCTCGTGGGGGCTGTCCGGGCTCGCGGAGCCGCGCGCGCCCGGTCTCACGGCCCTGATGAACCGCGCCGGGATCCCGCCGGGGCGCGGTCCCACGGCCCGGGAGGTCGCGTTCCGGATCGCTCCGCGCCTCAACGCCGCGGGGCGGCTCGACCACGCCCGCCGGGCGCTCGAGCTCCTGACGACGTCGGACCCCGCCCGGGCCGAGGCGCTGGCGGACGAGCTCGAAGCCGCCAACGCCGAGCGGCGCGCCGTCCAGGAGCGCCTCGTGGAGACGGTTCTCGAGCGGCTCGCCGGGAGCTTCGTCCCCGAACGGGACGCCGTGGTCGTGGAGGCGGGGGAGGCCGGCGAGGGGTGGCACCGCGGGGTCCTCGGCCTGGCGGCCTCCCGCGTGGCCGAGCGCGTCCGGCGGCCGGTCCTCCTCTTCGCGCGGGACGGCGACCGCGTCCAGGGGAGCGGCCGGACGTGGGGGACGACGCCGCTCTTTGCGCGGGTCGCCCCGGTCGCCGGTCGCTTCGCTTCGGAGTTCGGGGGGCACGACGCGGCGCTCGGCGTGACCGTGCCGGCCGCCCGCTGGGACGTGTTCCGGGAGACGCTCCGGGAGGCGTTCGCGGCGGCACGGGACGACGCGGAGTGGGAGGCCGGGACGGTGGCCGACGCCGAGCTCCCGGCGGCGGAGGTCACGGAGGAGCTGGCCGGGTGCCTCGCGCGGTTCGAGCCCCACGGCGCGGGGAATCCGCGCCCCGTCTTTCGGCTTCGCGGCCTCTCCTGGGACGGCCGCGGCCGGCGGATCGGCCCCCGGGGGCTCCGGACGGCGTTCAACTGCGGAGACGCCCGGCTCGACGCCGTCGGGTGGACGCTCGCAGACCTGCCCGAGGCGTCGCGGCCGGGGCGGGCGGACCTGGCGGCGCACGTCGTCCTCGACGCGTACACGGCCCGGCCGACGCTCGAGGTCGTCGCGCTGGAGCCGGCGGCGCCATGACGCCCGGGCGGCGGCGCTTCCGGCGCGTCCTCGTGGCCCTCGGGGCGACGTGGATCGTGGTCCTCGGGTTCCTCTACCGGAAGCCCGGGTCCCGACCCGCGGAGTCGAACGAGGAGATCGCCGGGACGCTCGTGGCCGAGGCGGGCTCCGTTCGCGACCGGATGCGCTTCCGGGACTTCGAGTACGTCGAGACGCGGGGCGCCGAGGGGCGCTACCGGCTCGTGGCCGCGGAGGCCCTCCGGTTCGAGAAGGAGTGGGAGCGGAAGTTCCGCCTGAAGGACGTCATGTTCGAGTCCGGAGGGGCCACGGCGGCCCCCGGCGTCCGCCTCTACGCCCCGCGGGCCGAGTTCTCCGAGCTCTCCAAGGCCTTTCGCGTCTTCGACGGCGTGGAGATCCGGGGCGAGGAGGCGCGGCTCTTCGGGGATTCGTTCCGCTACGAGCCCGCCTCGCGCGAGCTCGTCTCGGAGGGGCCGGTCACGGCACAGCGGGGCCGCCTCGTGATCCGCGCCGACGCCGGGACGGTCCGGACGGGCGAGGGGACGGTCGTCCTCTCGGGCCGGGTCCGCCTGCGCGGCCGCGGGGACGGCGGAGAGATGCTCGACCTGGCGTCGCCGCGGCTGGAGCTCGGACGGGGCGGCGGCGTGGCGGCCGCCGGCGACGACACGGTCGCCCGGTCGGAGGGGATCGTCCTCCGGGCCCTCTCGCTGGAACGGACGCGGGAGGGGGAGGGCGACCGGATCCGCGCCGCCGGCCAGGCGCTCCTGTTCGTCGCCCCGGCGGCCGGGAAGCTCCCCGGAGCGGCCGCCGTCTCCGCCGACGTCCTCGACCTCCGGCGCGACGGGACGGGCCAGCCCGTCGCACTCGACGCCTCCTCGGAAGGCCGCCCGTCGGAGGTCGCCGTCGCACCCGGCTCCCGGGACCCGGGGCGCACCGGGCGGTCTGCGCGCTTCGAGGGGCGCTTCCGGGCCGGGCCGCTCGCCGATATTGCCGCCCCCTGGAGCCTCACGGCGCTGGAGGCCGCCGGGCCGGACGCGTCCCCGCCGGCCGGCCTCCGCACCCTCGCGTGCGGAGCGGCCCGCCTCACGTTTCTTCCGGGCGGCGGGCTCGACGTGGGGGTGTTCGAGAAGGGGGTCTCCGTGACGGACGGAACCCGTGCGTCGCTGCGCGGCGCCGAGGCGACGCTGCGGGGTCCGGACGACGCCGCCGTCATCGGGGGCGCGCCGGCCGAGTACCGGGACGCGGAGACCACGCTGTCGGCCCGGACCATCGCGTACAGCCGGCGCGACGACCGGATCGACGCCTCGGGGGCCGTCCGGGCCTCGTTCAGCGGCACCCGTTCCGGAGGCCTCCTCGGCGGCGGCGGGCCCCTCTTCTCGGAGTCGGACACTCTCCGGGCCTCCGACGGGCGGAAGAAGCTTTGGCTTGCGGGGAGCGTCCGGGCATGGCAGAAGGAGAACGTGCTTCGCTGCGAGAGCCTCCACGTGGACGACGCGGAACGGAGCCTGCGGGCGGAGCGGAACGTCCGCGTCTTCTTCCGGCGCGAGCCGACGGCGCGGACGACCGGCCGGCCGGCGCCGGGCGCCGAGACCCTGAACGCCTCGGGCGACGTCCTGACGCACCGCGAAGCCGACCGCTTCGTCCGGATCGAGGGACGTTCGGAGATCCTCTCGGGCGCCTGGCACATGAACGCGGACGTGACCGACCTCCGGCTGGGCCCCGACCGCTCCGTGGAGTACGCGGAGGCCCGCGGCTCGGTGCTGCTGGAGGACCGGACGGAACACCGGCGCGGGGAAGGGACGAAGGCGGTCTGGCGGCCCGAAGGCGAGGTCGTGACGCTCGAGGGGAGCCCGGCGAAGGCCGTGGACGGAAAGGGAAACACGACGCGGGGCGCCGTCCTGACGTTCCGTCAGGGCCGCTCGCAGGTGGAGACGGGGACGGTCCCGAGCGAGACGACGCTCCGGCCGGAGGGGCCGTGAACCGCGACGGATCGCGGCCGCTCCTTGAGGCCGACGGGCTGCGCAAGCGCTACCGCGGCCGCGAGGCCGTGGCGGGGGTCACCCTCCGCGTGGAAGGGGGCGAGGTCGTCGGCCTCCTCGGGCCGAACGGCGCGGGAAAGACCACGACGTTCTCGATGGTCGTGGGCCTCGTGGCGCCGGACGGCGGCCGCGTCCGGCTCGACGGCGAGGACGTCACCTCCCTTCCGATGTTCCGGCGGGCTCGCCGGGGCATGGGCTACCTGCCGCAGGAGGCCTCGGTGTTCCGCAAGCTGACGGCCGTGGAGAACCTCCTGGCCATCCTGGAGACGCTCCCCCTCTCGCGCGAGGAGCGCGAGGAGAAGGCGCACCTCCTGCTCGACCGCTTCAAGCTCTCCCACCTCGCCCACGCCGTGGCCGACACGCTCTCGGGGGGGGAGCGGCGGCGGCTCGAGATCGCCCGGGCGCTGACCCTGACGCCGCGCTTCATCCTCCTCGACGAGCCGTTCGCGGGGATCGACCCGATCACGGTCCTCGACCTGCAGCAGGTCATCCGGGACCTGGCCGCCGGGGGGATCGGGATCCTGATCACCGACCACAACGTGCGGGACACCCTGGCGATCACGGACCGCGCCTACATCATCAGCGCGGGGACGATCTTCCGGGCGGGCTCGCCGGAGGAGCTGTCGGCCGACGCGGAGGTCCGCCGGGTCTACCTCGGCGACAGGTTCCGGCTGGACTAGAATCCTTTCCGCGAGCCTACGCAAAGGCCGGACCAAGGCGCCGTGGCACTCGAACAGAAGCTCTCCCTCAAGCTCTCGCAGCGGCTCGTCATGACGCCCACGCTGCAGCAGGCGATCAAGCTGCTGCAGATGACGCGGCTCGAGCTGCAGGACGTCGTGAACCAGGAGCTGGTCTCGAACCCGGTCCTCGAGGAGCAGGACCCCGAGGCCACCCCGGCGCCGGACGAGGATCCCTCCGCGACCGAATCGCGCGAACGCGAGCTGGCGGAGGCGCCCCAGGCGGCGGCCGGGGAGGCCCCCGGAGAGGCCGCGGCCGACGCGCCGGGCGAGCCGTCCCCCGAGGCCCCCGCGGAGAGCGGGCCCCTCCCCGAGGCCGCTCCGCCGGAGCCCGTCGTCGACCCGACCACGTCGGCGGCGGAGGAGGCGTTCGGCGAGATCGACCTCGAAGCCTTCTTCGGCGACTACCTGGAGGGGACCGCGACGGCCCCGCGGATGACCGAGGAAGGGGAGGAGTTCTCCCTCGAGAACCGGGCCGAAGCCGTCCCCGGCCTCGAGGCCCACCTGACGGAGCAGCTCGGCCTCTCCGACGCGCCGGCGGACGTCCGAGAGGCGTGCGGCTTCTTGATCGGCAACGTGGATCCGGACGGCTACCTCCGGATCACCCTGGAGGAGGTGGTCGCCGCGGTTCCGTGCCCGATGACGACGGCCGAGGCGGCGCTCTCCCTCCTGCAGTCGTTCGATCCCGTCGGCGTCGGCGGACGGAGCCTCGCCGAGGTCCTCCTCCTGCAGGCCCGGGCCGCGAACGTCGCCACGCCGCTCCTCGTCGACCTCGTGACGAACCGGCTCTCGGAGGTGGGGTCGAAGGCGGCCCCGCTCCTGGCGCGGCAGCTCGCCGTCTCCCTCGAGGAGCTCCAGCTGACCCTCGAATGGATCCGGAAGTTCGACCCGCGGCCGGGCCGCCGCTACGACCAGACCCGCACGATCTACGTCGAGCCCGACGTCGCGGTCGCGAAGGTGAAGGACGAGTACGTCGTCCTCTTCAACGACGACGGCCTCCCGCGGCTCCGGGTCTCCGCCCTCTACCGCCGGATGCTCCAGGCGCGCGACGCCTCGCTCGACGGAGAGAGCCGCTCGTATCTCCGCGAGAAGATGCGGGCGGCCCAGTGGCTCCTGAAGAGCCTCGACCAGCGGAAACGGACGATCGTCCGCGTCGCCGAGTCGATCGTCCGCAAGCAGCGGGACTTCCTCGACTACGGCGTCGCCCACCTGAGGCCGCTCGTCCTCCGGGACGTCGCCGAGGACATCGGGATGCACGAGTCGACGGTCTCCCGCGTCGTGTCGAACAAGTGGATGACGACGCCGAGAGGGCTCGTGCCGATGAAGTTCTTCTTCCACTCGGCGATCGCCTCGTCGGCGGGCGAGGACGTCTCCTCGCTCGCCGTGAAGAACCGGATCCGGGGCCTCGTGGACGCCGAGGACCCGGGCCACCCGCTCTCCGACGCCCGGCTCTCCGAGCTGCTCGCCCGCGACGGGATCCGCATCGCGCGCCGCACGGTCGCGAAATACCGGGAAGAACTCCGCATTCCCTCGAGCTCGCTCCGGCGGACCGACGTTCCGGCCGCCGCGGCCGCGCCGGAGCCCGCGCCCGCGGGCCCGGGCGAGACTCGGGCGGACGGCCCACCCGACGAGGAGGCTTCATGAAGACCGTCTACATCGCCCGCCGTATCCGCATCCATCCGTCGCTCCCGGAGGTCGTCGACGCGAAGCTCGCCAAGCTCGAGCGGTTCCTGCCGCGGACCGTGCAGGCGCACGTCGTGGTCCGGCGGGAGAAGAACGACATCGCGGTCGAGGTGGCCGTCGCCGGGCGCCACCGCACGTGGAAGGCCACGGCGAGCGGACCCGACCAGCGGACGGCCGCCCAGGAGGTCATGGACCGGATCGCCGCGCAGGTGAAGAAGACGAAGGCGCTCGTCAAGGAGGAGAAGAAGCGTTCCGGACCGTCCGTCCGGAAGCCCGAGGGGTGGCCGGAGGCCGAGACCGGCCGGGCCGACCGCGCCGGGACCGGCCCGCGGCGCGAGACCTCCGCCGCGCGGACCATGTTCGAGGAGGACGCGCTCGCGGCCTTCCACGGCTCGACCAGCGACGTTCTCGTCTACCGGGACCTCGGGGCCGACGCGGCGCTCCGCGTCCTCTACCGCCGGCGCGACGGCCGCGTCGGTCTCGTCGTCCCCGAGTGATCCGATGATTCCCGCCGGCGAGTCGAGCCCCTCCGTCCGCATCTCCGACCTGCGGTCCCCGGCGCTGGCCCACCTGGGGCTGAAGCTCGTGGCGGGGCACAAGGGCCTCGACCGGCCGATCGAGTGGCCGCGCGTCCAGAAGCCCGGCCTCGCCATCGCCGGCTACCTCGACTACGTCAAGCCGAACCGGGTCCAGATCCTCGGCAACAGCGAGTTCGGCTACCTGCGGACGCTCGCTCCCGCGGTCGTCCGCGAGCGGCTCGACGCCTTCACGCGGCTGCCGCTCTCGGGCGTCGTCGTCACGAAGGGGATCGCCCCCCCCGCGCTGCTCGTGAACTACTGCCGCCGGCGCCACGTGCCGCTCTTCACGACCGACCGCCTGACGAGCGTGGTCATCGAGGGGCTCACGGCGTTTCTCGAGGAGTCGCTCGCGCCGCGGGTCACGATGCACGGCGTCCTCCTGGAGGTCGGCGGGCTCGGCGTCCTCCTGTTCGGCGACTCGGGCGTCGGGAAGAGCGAGTGCGCCCTCTCGCTGGTGCAGCGGGGCCACCGGCTCATCGCGGACGACCTCGTCGTCATCCAGCGGTTCCCGAACGACGTCCTCATCGGCTCGTCGGCGGGCCTCATCCGTCACCACATGGAGCTCCGCGGCCTCGGCATCGTGAACGTGCCGATGCTCTTCGGCGTCTCGGCCGTGCTCGAGCGTCACACGGTCGAGTTCGTCATCCACCTGACCCACTGGATCGAGGGGCGCGAGTACGACCGGCTCGGCCTCGACGAAGAGTCGCAGCAGATCCTCGGCGTCGACGTTCCGAAGGTGACCATGCCGGTCGCGACGGGCCGCGACGTGGCGCTCCTCGTGGAGATCGCGGTCCGAAACCAGCTCCTCCGGCGCCGCGGCTACAACGCGGCGCGCGAGATGGCGGCCAAGGTGCACGACGAGATCGCGCGGAAGGCCGCCACGGACCGGTTCCGGACGGGGCGGCACCGGCGCCGGGTCCTCGCGCGGGTCCGGATGAAATGAGCCCGGCGGACGTCCAGCTCCTCGTCGTGACGGGGCTCTCGGGCTCGGGGAAGTCCTACGTCGGACACGCCCTCGAGGACGTGGGGTACACGACCGTGGACAACCTCCCCCTGTCGCTCCCCTCGGCCCTCGCCGCCGGGGTGGCCGCCGGGCGGATGCCGCGGCGGAAGAACGCCGTCGTCCTCGACGTGAGGAACCCCGATTTCGCCGGCCGGTTTCCGGCCCTCCTCGGGCCGCTCCGGGAGCGCCTTCCGATCCGGGTCCTGTTCCTCGACTGCGACGACCGGGCGCTGCTGAACCGGTTCTCCGAGACGCGGCGGCCGCACCCCCTCGCGGACGGCCGGACCCTCCCGGAGGCGATCGCCCTCGAACGCCGCATCCTCCGCGACGTGAAGGAGAAGGCCGACCTCGTCCTCGACACGAGCGGGATGACGGTCCACGAGCTGCGCGCCGCCGTCGGCCAGCACTTCCGGGATCCCGGCGACCCCGGAGAGCTCGCCGTGTCGATCGTCTCCTTCGGCTACAAGCACGGGGTGCCGGCCGTCGACCTCTGCCTGGACGTCCGGTTCCTCGCGAACCCGCACTTCGACGCCGGCCTCCGGCCGCACACGGGGCGGGATCCGGAGGTCGTCCGGTTCATCGAGGCGGGCGAGCTGACGGAGCCGTTCTACCGCCGCCTCCTCGACTTTCTCTCCTGGTGCCTCCCGAACTACCGCCGGGAGAACCGGGCCTACCTGACCGTCGGCATCGGCTGCACCGGCGGCCGCCACCGCTCCGTCTACATCGCCGAGCGGCTCGGCCGCGACGTCGCCGCCCTCGGCTATCCCGTCCGCGTGACGCACCGCGACGAGGCGCTCGACTGACATGACCACCCCGTCCGCCGCCCGCCCTCCCGTCGGCCTCCTCCTCCTCTCGCACGGCCCCCTGGCCGCGGCCCTCCGCGAGACGCTCCTCAAGCTCGAGCCCGACGAGCCCGCGGACGTCGGCGCCCTCTCCCTCGAATGGGACGAGGCCCCGGAGAGCGCCAGCCGGCGGCTCGAGAAGGCGATCGCCGCAGCCGACCGCGGCTCGGGCGTCGTCCTCCTGACCGACCTCTTCGGCGGCACGCCGTCGAACCTCGCGCTGGCGTTTCTCGACGCGGGCCGCGTGGAGATCGTGTCGGGGGTGAACCTCCCGATGCTGATCAAGGCGCGGGCCTACGCCCGCGAGGGGAAGAACGCCGGCGAGATCGCCCACGCCCTGGTCGAGCGCGGCCGGCGCGCCATCCTCGCGGCGACCGAGGTCGTCGCCGGGCCCGTGCGGAGCTGAGGTGATCGAGGAGACGGTCGTCCTCAAGAACCGGCTCGGCCTGCACGCCCGCGCGGCGGCGAAGCTCGTCCACACCGCGACCGGATTCGCCAGCCGGATCACCATCGCGAAGGACGGCGACGAGGTCGACGGGAAGAGCATCCTGGGCCTCCTCCTGCTCGCCGCGAGCAAGGGGACGAGCCTCGTCCTCCGCGTGGACGGAGACGACGAGACGGCGGCCCTCGCGGCCGTGAAGGACCTCGTCGACCGCCGCTTCGACGAGAGCGAATAGGGTCCGCCGGGGCCGGACGGTAAAATCGGGCGCGTGAAGCGGGCGCAGTCGCTCAGCGGGATTGCCGTGTCTCCCGGCGTCGCCGTCGGCCGGGCCGTGGTCTGGCTCTCCCGCGAGGACACCGCGCCGCACCGGACGATCGAGCCGGAGGAGATCCCCGGCGAGGTGGAGCGCTTCCGCCGAGCCATCGAGTCGGCCGTCCTGGAGATCCAGAGCACCGCCGCCCAGGTCAACGAGCGGCTCGGGCCGGAGTACGCCGCGATCTTCCAGGCCCACGCGATGGTCCTCAAGGACAGCGCGTTCGTGGGGCCCGTCGAGACCCGGATCCTGAAGGAGGCCGTCAGCGCGGAGTGGGCCGTGGCCGCCACGGCGGAGGCGCTCATCGCGCGGTTCCGGGACCTGCCGGACGAGGACCTGGCCCTCCGGGCCACCGACCTCGACGACGTCTCGCGGATCGTCCGCAAGCACCTCGGCGACGAGAGCGACAACCGGCTCCGGATGGAGGACCTCGCCGGAGAAGCCATCGTGCTGATCGCGGACGAGCTGACCCCGTCCGACGCCGTCCGCATCCCGCGCGACCGCGTCGTCGGCATCGCGACGGAACGGGGCGGCGCCACGTCGCACGCGGCGATCCTCGCGCGCTCCTTCGGCATCCCCGCCGTGGTCGGGGTGCCCCACCTGCTCGAGGCGGTGGGGGAGCACGACCGGGTCGTCGTGGACGGCCGCGACGGCATCGTCTGGCGCGAGCCGTCGGAGGACGTGCTGGAGATCTACCGCGACCGGCGCGCCGAGGACGCCCGCCGGGAGAAGTCGCTCAAGGAGCGGAGCCTCTCGGTCGCCGCGACGACGACGGACGGCGTGCCGATCGCCGTGCGCGCCAACATCGAGCTGACGAGCGAGGTCGCCGACGTGCTCGAGTACGGGGCCGACGGCGTCGGCCTGTTCCGGTCCGAGTTCCTCTACCTCGCGGCCGGCGACCTCCACTGTCCGGACGAGGCGTCCCAGACCGTCGTCTACGTCGACGTCCTGCGCAGGCTCGCGCCGCGCCCGGTGGTCATCCGGACCTACGATCTCGGC
>DAOMFB010000069.1:0-10317 GCA_035429585.1 Thermoanaerobaculia bacterium | reverse complement strand
CACGTGACCGTCCGGGCCGCCGGACACGGGCAGCTCCGCGACCGGCTGCGCCGCGTCGAGTCGCTCCTTCCCCCGCGGACCCCCGTGGCGCGGAAGGAGCCGCCAGCGGCGCGGGCGGTCTCCGGTCTCCCGCCGGCACCGAACCGGCCGCTCGCCGCGGCGGAGGCCGGAGCGTGACCCTCGGCTCCGTCCTCGCCACGAACCTCCTCTCGCCCGTCATCCTGGCCTTCGCGCTGGGGGTGGTGGCCCGGCTGATCAAGAGCGAGTTCCGGCTGCCGAAGGACCTCTACGCCTCCCTCTCCATCTACCTCCTCTTCGCGCTCGGGATCAAGGGAGGGGTGGAGCTGAGCCATGTCTCGCCCGGGCAGTTCGCGGGACCCGCGGGAGTCACCCTTCTCCTCGGCTGCCTGACGCCGATCACGTCGTACGCCGTCCTCCGCAGGATCGGCCGCTTCGACCCGGCCAACTCGGCGGCCATCGCGGCCCACTACGGCTCCGTCTCCGCGGTCACCTTCATCGCGGCACAGACCTTCGTGACCGCCATGGGAGAGAAGCCCGAAGGCTACATGCCGACGCTCCTGACCCTGCTCGAGAGCCCCGGCATCCACATCGCCCTCGCCATCGGCGTCCTGAAGACGGGGCCGGGGCGCCCCGTCCGGGAGACGCTCCACGAGGTCCTCACGGGGCGGACGATGATCCTGCTCGTCGGCGGCCTCGTCGTCGGCCTCCTGATGGGCGAGGCGCAGTGGCACGCCGTCCAGCCCTTCTTCGAGGGAGGCTTCAAGGGGGCGCTGACGCTCCTCCTGCTCGAGATGGGGATCCTCGCGGCGGACCGGATCGGCGACCTGAAGAAGGTCGGCCTCTTCCTCGGCGCGTTCGGGATCGTGATGCCCCTCGCGCACGGGGCGCTCGGCGTCGCGCTGGGGGTCTACGCGGGGCTCTCGGCGGGCGGGGCGACGATGCTCGGCGCGATGGCCGCGAGCGCGTCGTACATCGCCGCGCCGCCGGCCGCGCGGATGAGCCTGCCGACGGCGAACCCCACCTTCTACCTGACGGCGGCCCTCGCCATCACCTTCCCGTTCAACGTCGTGGCCGGCATCCCGATCTACTACGCGATCGCCCGCGCGATCCACGGGGGCTGAGCCGGCTGCGGCGCGCTACGGCCGCCGCGCCTTCAGGAAGGTCCCGTTCTCCAGCTCCTCGAAGGCCCGCTGCAGCTCTTCGTCCGTGTTCATGACGATGGGGCCGTGCCACGCGACCGGCTCCTTCAGCGGCCTGCCGGAGACGAGAAGGAAGCGGACGCCGTCCACCCCCGTCTCGACGGCCACCTCGTCCCCCTCGCCGAAGAGGAGGAGCGTGCGGTTCGCCGCGTCGACGCCGAAGGGGCCGGGGGCGAAGGTCCCGGCCCCCTCGAAGACGTAGGCGAAGGCGTGGCGGCCGGCTTCCACCGGGATCGCCTTCCGCGTCCCCGCGGGGACGGCCACGTCGAGGTAGATCGGCTCCGCCGCGATCCCCTCCACGGGCCCCTTCCGGTCCCCGTACGTTCCGCAGACGATCCGGACGCGCGTGCCGTCCTCGTCCACCGCCTCGGGGATCTCCGCCCCCTTCACGTCCTGATAGCGGGGAGGGGTCATCTTCAGCGAGGCAGGGAGGTTCGCCCAGAGCTGGAAGCCGTACATCCGCCCCTTCGGGTCCCCCGCCGGCATCTCCTGGTGGATGATCCCGCTCCCGGCGGTCATCCACTGCACGTCCCCCGCGCCGAGCGTCCCCCGGTTGCCGAGGCTGTCGCGGTGCTCGACGGTTCCCGCGAGGACGTAGGTGATCGTCTCGATCCCGCGGTGGGGGTGCCACGGGAACCCGGCCTCGTAGTCCGCCGGGACGTCGTTCCGGAAGTCGTCGAGGAGGAGGAACGGGTCGGTCTCGGCCGTGCTGCCGAAGCCGAAGGCCCGCCGCAGGCGGACCCCCGCCCCCTCCAGCGTCGGGCGCGATTTCGAGCTCTTTCTGACCGGTCTCGTCGGCATGGCGCGATCCTCCCACAGGCACCTGTCCCTACGCCCGGACCCGCCCCGCTGGTTCATCCGCATCAGGGGCGCCACACGCTTCCTTCGATAACGTCTCACCTTGGAGGAGCATCCGATGGCTGCCACCAAGACCGCCGCGACGAAGAGCGCGACGAAGGCCCCCGCGAAGGCGAAGTTCACCTATTCCGCCACGTTCCAGAAGGGGAAGGACGAGACGAAATACCGCCTCGTGGCCGGTCCGAAGGGGCTGGTGAAGACCGGGCGCTTCGGCGGCAAGCCGGTCCTCGTGGTCGACCCGAAGGCGCTGACCATCCTCGCCCACGAGGCGATGCGGGACGTCTCGTTCCTCCTCCGCCCGAAGCACCAGCAGCAGGTGGCCTCGATCCTCTCGGACCCGGAGGCCTCGCCGAACGACCGCTTCATGGCGTCGACCCTCCTCCGGAACGCGGTCATCTCCTCGAAGTTCGAGCTCCCCTTCTGCCAGGACACCGGCACGGCCACGGTCGTCGCCTGGAAGGGGCAGCAGGTCTGGACGGGGGCCGACGACGCGGCCGCCCTCTCGAAGGGGATCTGGAAGACCTACACGAAGGAGAACCTCCGCTACTCGCAGACCGCGGCCCTCACCATGTACGACGAGGTCAACACCGGGAACAACCTCCCGGCCCAGATCGACATCTACGCGACGAAGGGGGCCGAGTACAAGTTCCTCTTCGTGGCCAAGGGGGGCGGCTCGGCCAACAAGAGCTACCTCTTCCAGGAGACGAAGGCGCTCCTCAACCCCGCCAGCCTCGAGGCGTTCCTCGTCGAGAAGATGAAGGGCCTCGGCACGGCCGCCTGCCCGCCCTACCACATCGCCATCGTGGTGGGCGGCACCTCGGCCGAGAGCGTCCTGAAGACCGTCAAGCTCGCCTCGACCGGCTACTACGACACCCTCCCGACGACGGGAGACAGGACGGGCCGCGCCTTCCGCGACCTCGAGCTGGAGAAGAAGATGCTCGCGGCCGCGCAGAAGCTCGGCTTCGGCGCCCAGTTCGGTGGCAAGTACTTCGCCCACGACGTGCGGGTCATCCGGCTGCCGCGGCACGGCGCCTCCTGCCCCGTCGGCCTCGGCGTCTCCTGCTCGGCCGACCGGAACGTCTTCGCGAAGATCGACGCGAAGGGCCTCTGGCTGGAGGAGCTGGAGCGGCACCCCGAGGCGCTCCTCCCCGTCCACACCGGCGCGCCGAAGGAACACAAGGGGCTGGTCAAGATCGACCTGAACCGCCCGATGAAGGAGATCCTGGCCGAGCTGTCGAAGTACCCGGTCGCCACGCCGCTGGCCCTGACCGGGCGCCTCGTCGTGGCGCGCGACATCGCCCACGCGAAGCTCAAGGCGCACCTCGACGCGGGGGCCGACCTTCCCCAGTACTTCAAGGACCACCCCGTCTACTACGCCGGCCCCGCCAAGACCCCGAAGGGGAAGGCTTCCGGCTCCTTCGGCCCGACGACCGCGGGGCGGATGGACTCCTACGTCGACCTCTTCCAGTCGAAGGGAGGGTCGATGGTGATGATCGCCAAGGGGAACCGGAGCCCGAAGGTGACGGAGGCCTGCAAGAAGTGGGGCGGCTTCTACCTCGGGTCCCCCGGCGGCCCGGCCGCCATCCTGGCCGAGGAGAACATCAAAAAGGTGGCCGTCCTCGAGTTCCCGGAGCTGGGGATGGAGGCGATCTGGGCCATCGACGTCGTCGACTTCCCCGCTTTCATCCTCGTGGACGACAAGGGGAACGACTTCTTCCAGCAGCTGAAGTAGCTCTCCTAGTTCCCCGGAAGATTCATCTTTCGAAGCAGCGCCTGGAAGCGCGGATCGGAGCGCAGCGGGTCGAAGAGCGGCATATCGAGGTAGGGCATGGTCTGATCGCGCACCTCGTAGCCCTTCTCGAGCCAGTCGAGAGCCTTCGCCTTGTCCCCGGCTTCGAGGTTGAGGATTGCGACGTCCGTCGGGTTCGCGTAGCTCTTCCGGAAACGCGCGGCCAGGGCCTCGGCGCCTTGCGTCATGGCGCCGCGGTAACCGGCCTCCCGGTAGCCCCGCTCCAGCGCCTCGTCGAGGTCCCGGTCCTCGTAGATCCTCACGAACCTCTTCGCCGCGTCGAAGGCCTCCGCGTACATCCCCTTCCGGCTGTAACACCACCAGAGCACTCCCGTGGCGATGACGTCGTCTGGGGCCATCTTCAGCGCGATACGCGCCTGCGCCGCGGCGTCGTCCCACTTGCGCAGGTACGTCAGGTTGACGCCGTACATTGCGTTGAAGAGCGAGTTGAACGGGTCCAGTTCGAGGGCCCGTTTCGCGTGCCGCATCGCCTCTTCGTGTCGCCCGAGGATCAGGAGGAAATGCGAGTAGTAGATGTGCGCATCGGCGTAGCCGGGATTCAGCTCGAGGGCGCGCCGGAACTCCGGCTCGGCGCCGGGATAGTCCCACTCGCTCCAGGCCTTGAGGCCGGCCAGCACGAAATGCGTCTGGGCGATCGTGTCGTCCAGCGCGAGCGCCCGTTCGGCCGCCGCCTTTCCTTTCGGACCCGCCTCGGCAGGCGACGCGACGCCGATCTGGGCCTGGCCGAGCCAGACCAGGGCGATTCCCGTGTGGGCCAGCGCGTAGTCCGGGTCCTTTGCCAGAGCCGCCTCGAAATAGCTCCGGGCAGTCTCCAGTTCGCTCGAGGTCAGCTTGTACCAGTGGTGGAGCCCCTTGAGGCAGGCCTCGTACGCCTCGGGGTTCACGGCGCGCGCGCTAGCGAGCCGTGCCTGCTCGGCCGGCAGCAGCTTGAGCGCCAGCGCCCGGGCGACCTTCTGCGACACGTCGTTCTGCAACGCCAGGATGCCGGAAAGCTCCCGCTCGAAGCTGTCAGCCCAGAGCTGGGCCTGTCTTCGCACCTCGATCAGCTCGGCCGTGATCCGGATCCGGCCTCCTTCCCGGCGGGCGCTCCCTTCCAGAACGTAGTCGACTCCCAGCTCGCGCCCGATCTGGTCGATCGGCTTGGTCGTCTTCTTGTACTGCATCACGGACGTCCGGGCGATGACGCTGAGGCTCGCCGGGTGCAGCCGCCCGAGCTGCACGATCATCTCCTGCGTCAACCCGTCGCTCAGAAACTCCTGCCCGGGGTCTCCGGAGAGATTCTCGAAGGGGAGAACGGCCAGCCGTCTCCCGACGGCTCCCGCGCCGCCCTTCGTCTTCCACCAGATTCCGGCCACGATTGCGACGGCCACGACCAGGGCCGCGGCCATGACGCCGGCGCGGTGCCGGTGCAGGAGGATTCCGCCCGCCGACATCGGGGCGACCGGCTTTTCCGCCGTGGCTCCGCGGAGCGCCTCGAGGCCGAAGACGACGTCCCGCGCCGACTGGAAACGCCGTTCCGGCTCCTTTTCGAGGCAGTGCCGGACGATCCGCTCGAGGTCGGGAGAGAGGTTCTTGTTCGCCTCGGTGAGATCCGGCGGCTCCTCGCGGAGGATGGCCGTGAGCGTCTCGGGGGCCGTCCCCCGGTGGAACGGCCTCTTGCCGGAGAGCATCTCGTACAGCACGACGCCGAGGGAGAAGAGGTCGCTCCGCGCATCGAGCAGCTTCCCTTGCACCTGCTCGGGCGACATGTAGCCCACCGTCCCCATGACCGTTCCCGGCTCGGTCATCTCGATGGTGCTGATCTCGGTCCCCACGGGGCCCGAGGAGGGCTGCGTCAGCTTCGCCACGCCGAAGTCGAGGATCTTGATCCGCCCGTCCGTCTTCACGAAGACGTTCTCCGGCTTCAGGTCCCGGTGGACGATCCCCTTCTCGTGGGCCGCCGCAAGCCCGTGGGCGATCTGGAGCGCGATGTCCACGGCCCTCTTCGGCGGAAGGGCCGTGCCGAGCACTTCGCGGAGCGACTTCCCCTCCAGCAGCTCCGAGACGATGTAGGGGTTCCCCTCGTGCGTCCCCACGTCGTGGACGACGAGGATGTTCGGGTGGTCGAGCCGGGCGGCCGCCTTCGCCTCCTGCTCGAAGCGGGCAAGTCGCTCCGCATCCGCCGCGAGCTGCGGGTGGATCAGCTTGAGAGCCACCTCGCGGTCCAGCCGCGCATCCCACGCCCGCCAGACCTCGCCCATGCCGCCCGCGCCCAGGGGACTCTGCAGTTCGTAAGGCCCGAGTCTCGCGCCCGCGGAGAGGCTCATCGCAAACTTTCCCGGGTCCGAGAAAGCGGCGGAGCCGCGTCCCCCCGCGCCCCGGCGACGCCTCGTTCCTTCGGCCCGACTGAGATCCTCGTGAAATTCTAGACCCCGCCCGCGCAGACCCTTCGCATTCCCGAATCTCTCGTATTGATATCGTATAATCCTCTCATGTCGAAGCAGGCCCTCTCCGTCACCCTCGATCCCGAGAACATCCTCTGGCTGAAAGCCCGGTCGCGCGGCACGAAGGCGCGGAGCGTCAGCGAGACGTTGGACCGGCTTCTCTCCGAGGCACGGACGGGCCGTGCCACGGCCCCGAAACCCCGCAGCGTCCGTGGCGCCTTCCGGCTTGACCCGGCGGACCCCGACCTCAAGAAGGCGGACGAAGCGGTCCGGGAGCTGTTCCGCGCCTCTATCTCCCGGACACTGCGGTCCTTAGGTCGCCCCGCGAGGACTCGTGGCTGACGCGGCTCTCGTCACGGACACTCATGCGCTGGTTTACTGGACTGCAAGAAGCCAACGGCTCAGTAAGCGGGCGCTCCGCCACTTCGAGGCGTGCGAGCGACAAGAGGCGATTCTGTACGTTCCGGCTGCGGTCATCTGGGAGACGGCCTTGCTTGCCCGCGCGGGCCGGCTCGGCGAGGATCGCCCGATCCGCACCTACTTCAACGACCTCTTCAGCAACCCGGCCTACCAGCCCCTCGACCTCACGCCCGAACAGGTCTATCTCGCGGCGGAGAACTTTCCGGCGGGCGACCCCTTCGACGCGCTCATCGCTGCGGCCGCGATGAGCCTCGACCTGCCCCTCCTGACCCGCGACGCGAGGCTCCAGGCCTCGCCGGAAATCCGGACAGTTTGGTAGGCCGCGCCGCCACGCTCCGCGATAATCGCGACTACTGAAACGCTACATTGCCGCCTCTGCCCTCGTTCTCGTGGTGGCGGGAGCTCTCGCGTGGGCTCTGCGCCTCGCGATGCCCGTCCTCGAGACGTACCTCGGCCGGCACGGCGCCGTCCGCGTAACGGAGCGTGCCAAGTCCTCCGCCGTCCGTGCGCCGGCTCCTGGGGCGGTCTACGCGGAGCGGGCCCGCTTCGAGTTCGCGCTCTATTTCACGTCGATCCCTGCCCGCAACCCGCGAACGGTGCTCGACGCGCTTCTGCCCCGCTACCCCCACCTCCGTCTGGGAAAAGGAGCCGACGCGACGGTCACGATCGCGAAGCTCGACCTGGAGAAATGCACGCCCCCCTCGGTCGAGATGCGGCAGGACGCGGGTCGTGGTCTCTCTCCGGCCCAGGCCGAGGCCCTTCAGCGCGTCCGTTCCGTCTTCGGCCTGGACTTTTCGTACAGGCCGGCCGACGGACTGGACGTCCTGCGGGAGGCCGGGGCGCTGATGCTCGACCTCGCGCGCGAGACGGACGGCATCCTCTGGGACGACGAGACGCGTGAGTGTTTCACGCCGGAGGCCTGGGAGAAGGCCCGCGTCGCAAGCTGGACCCAACGCGTTCCGCACCTGCCCGACCACGTCACGATTCACATCTACCGGGCGGGCGAGTTCCTGCGGGAGACGACCCTCGGCATGGGGAAGTTCGGCCTTCCGGACATCGTCGTGAACGATGTCTCCTCGTCCTCCTACCGTTCCGTTGGCAGCCTCGTCAACCTGACGTGCCAGACGCTGGCCGAGAGGGGGAAATTCGACGAGGCCGGCAAGCTCACCGTCAACGTTGCGGCCATTGAAGACGCCGCCCTTCGCGATGCCCTTTTGAAATCCATGGAAAAGGACGCGGCCGGCAAGGCCGTCCTCACGCTCGCGACGGGCACGCGGGAGCAGGGCGACGCGGACAATCTGCTCCTGGAGATCGTCTTTCCGTGCGAGAAGGGCGTCCACCTCCAGGAAGCGCAGGATGCGCTCATCGCGAGCCTCTTCGGCGCCCGGGACGCCACCACGTACGTCAGCCACGACGACGAGCTTCTCGAAGCCAGCCGCGCCCAGAAGAGAAAGCTGCCGAAACTCGCAGCGCACTTCCGACGCGGCCTCAAACCGGACGAACGAATCCTCCTGAAGGCGCCTTTCGCGACAGACGGCGGTGGCCGGGAGTGGATGTGGGTGGAGGTCGTGACCTGGAAGGGAGAGCGGATCGAGGGGACGCTTCAGAACAGTCCGGCGCTGATCTCAGGACTGAAGGCGGGCGCCCGTGTCGCGTTCAACGAGTCCGAGGTCTTCGACTTCCTGCACTACTTCCCGGACGGCCACACGGAGGGGAACGAGACCGGGAAGATCATCGCGAAGCGGGAGGGTGCCCCGTCTCCGGGAGACGCCGGCAGGAAGTGACGGTCCGGTAGCCGGCTCGGGCCCGACCGAGCCCGCCGAACCGGCCCCTAACCCTTTCCCCGTGATAGCCTTCGCCCCTCCCGTCCCGCCCCGGGCCGCAGGCCGATCGGGGCACGAAAGCACGGCTTCGAGGCCGTGCGCGACGGCCCCGGAGACCGCATGCGCAAGCTGATCTCGAACCTCGCCTCGCTGAAGATCACCGTCGTCCTCGTCCTGCTGCTGGGCGTCGTCCTGGCGTGGGGGACGATCCTGGAGTCCCTCCGCGGGACGGAAGCCGCGCGGGCCGTCTACTACGCCCCCTGGTTCTTCGCGCTGCAGGGGCTCTTCGCCCTGAACGTCCTCTGCGCCCTGATCGACCGCTGGCCGCAGAACCGCTGGCGCGTCGGCTTCGCGATCACCCACGTCTCCATGCTGGTGATCCTGCTGGGCTCCCTGACGACGGCCCTCCTGAAGGTCGAAGGCCAGATCGCGCTCTGGGAAGGGGAAGAGTCGAGCACCCTCTTCCAGCGCGGCGCGAACGGCTCGGCCCGCAGGCTCCCGCTCCCCGTCACCGTCCGGCTCGAGGCGTTCGAGCTGGAGACCTACCCCGGCACCCGCCAGCCGGCCCAGTTCCGCAGCATCGTGCAGGTGCGCGAAGGGGCCGGGGGCACCCCTCGAAAAGCGATCATCGAAATGAACCGCCCCCTCTCGGCAGGGGGTTACAGCTTCTTCCAGTCGAGCTACCGGATGGAGCAGGGGCGGAAGGCGAGCATCCTGTCGGTCTCGCGCGACCCGGGCCAGCCGATCGTCTTCCTGGGCTACGTCGGCCTCGTGGCCGGGATGATCGTCGTCTTTGCGACGCGTCTCATCCAGGCGAGGCAGCTACCCGCGACGCCGATCGCCGCCGGGCTCCCCAGCCTCCCCGTCTTGGCTCTCGTTCTCGCCGTTCTTGCCGCCGCCGCGCCCGCCCGGGCCGTGCAGGTGCCCGACGCCGACACCGTCAAGAAGCTGAAGTCCCTGCCGGTCCAGCACGACGGCCGGACGATGCCCTTCGACACGCAGGCCCGCGAAGCGGTGCGGACGGTGACCGGCCGGGCCTCGTTCAGCGGGATCGACCCGGTCGCCATGGCAGCGGGATGGGAGTTCGACCCGGACGGCTGGCAGCACGCCCCCATCGTCAAGGTGGGCGGAAACGCCGTGGCCGCCCTGGTGGGCCTTCCCCCCGGCACGCGGTACGCCAGCCTTTCGCAGCTCCTCTCCTCGCAGAGCCTCGTCCCCGCGGTCGAGGCCGCGCACCGGCGCGAGCAGGGCGAGCAGAAGCTCTCCCCCGTCGAGAAGGACCTCCTGAAGCTCGAGGAGCGGCTGACGGTCCTCTACGGCTACTTCAAGGGGACCGCCATCAGCCCGATTCCCGTCCCCGACCCGAAGGGGGCGTGGCTGGCCGTCCCGCGCGTCCCGACGGCGGCCGACCTCGCCGGCATCCCTGACACCGTCCGAAAGACCGGCGCCCCGCCCCACTACCCCTCGGAGAAGGAGATGGCGCGGGAGATCACCTACAACGCCGTCCGGCCGACGCGCCTCTCGTGGATCCTCCTCCTCCCCGCCGCCATTGCGGCAGGACTCACGGTTGCCTCCGACCGCTTCCGCCTCCGGATCATCGGCGGCGTCCTCCTCGTCGCCGGCTTCGCCGCCATGACGTGGGGGCTCGCCACCCGCTGGCAGATCGCCGGGCGCATCCCGGCCGCCAACATGTACGAGTCGATGCTCTTCCTCGGCTGGGGGGTCGGCCTCTTCGGGGTCGTCGCCCTCGCGCTTCGCCAGCG
>DAOMFB010000068.1:1778-10331 GCA_035429585.1 Thermoanaerobaculia bacterium | reverse complement strand
GACGCCCTTCGTTCCGCCGGCGGCGAGGAGGAGGAGATCCCCCTCGCCCGCGCCGAGGAGGCGCCGCAGCTCGCCGACGGCGGCGTCACCGAAGATCTTCTTCGAGTTCGAGTTCCAGGCGCCCCCGGGGGCCAGCTTCACCCAGAAGAACCACTCCACGCCCGCGGCGCGCGCCCCCTTCTCGATGTCGTCGAGCCGCTTCCGGGCGAACGAGGCGCCGCCCGGCACGCGCAGGCCCTTCACGCGGTCCACCGTCGACGGGAGGTTCTCCCGGAACCCGGCGGCGTCGAGGCTCTGCAGCTCCAGGCCGAACCGGGTGTCGGGCCGGTCGACGCCGTACCGCTCCATCGCCTCGTCGTACGTCATCCGGCGGAACGGGGCGGAGCACGGGATGCCGTAGGCCGGGAAGACGTCGGCGAAGAGCCGCTCGACGAGGGCGAAGACGGCCTCCTCGGACGGGAACGAGAGCTCGAGGTCGACCTGGGTGAACTCGGGCTGCCGGTCGGCCCGCAGGTCCTCGTCCCGGAAGCAGCGGGCGATCTGGTAGTAGCGCTCCATTCCGGAGACCATCAGGAGCTGCTTGAAGAGCTGCGGCGACTGCGGCAGGGCGTAGAACTCCCCCGGGTGGACGCGCGAGGGGACGAGGAAGTCCCGGGCCCCCTCGGGGGTCGACTTCGTCAGGATCGGCGTCTCGAGCTCGAGGAACCCCTCCTCGTGGAGGATCTTCCGGATCCGGAACGTCACGTCGCTTCGCGTCGTGAAGTTCCGGGTCATCTCGGGCCGCCTGAGGTCGAGGTACCGGTACTTCAGCCGGAGGTCCTCGGAGGCCTTCACGCCGTCCTCGATCGGGAAGGGGGGCGTGTCCGCCCGGTTCAGGATCGCGAGCGCCGTGGCCCGGACCTCGACCTCCCCTGTCGGGAGCTCGGTGTTCACGGCGGCGGCGTCGCGCGCCACGACCGTCCCTTCCACGTCGAGGACGAACTCGCTCCGGATCTCCTTCGCCGCGTCGAGGAGGTCCGGCCGGGGGAGGAACTGGGCGTCGAAGACGACCTGCACGAGGCCGGACCGGTCGCGCAGGTCGACGAAGACCAGCTCGCCGTGGTCGCGGCGTCGGTTGACCCAGCCCATCAGGCGGACGGTCGTCCCGACGTCGGCCGGTCGAAGCGAGCCGGCGGGGGTTCTCACGGTCCCGTTGCTCACCGGGCGATGATCTCTTGCCCGGTCTGCCGTATCAAGTCGCCTGCGCCCGGGGGATCCGCGCCGCGATCTCGGCGACCAGCCGCTCCCGCGGAAGCTCCTCCTGCTTCCCGGCGCCGAGGTCCTTCACGACGAAGGTCCCCTTCCGGCGCTCCTCCTCCCCGAGGAGGACGACCACGGGGATCCCCTTCTTGAGCGCCCCCTTGATTCCGCGGCCGGGGCCCTTGGCCGACGCGTCGAGGTCGGTCCGTATCCCGCCGCGCCGGAGCTCCGCCGCGAGGGCGAGCGCCCCCGGCACGTCCCCGGGCCCGAGGGGCACGACGGCCACCTGCGGCGCCCCCTCGCCGAGGAAGGCTTCCCGCGTCGCGGCCGGCAGGACGTCGATGAGCCGGTCCTCGCCGATCGCGAAGCCGATGCCGGGCGTCTTCGGCCCGCCGAGGTCGGAGACGAGCCGGTCGTACCGGCCGCCGCCGAGGAGGGCGTCCTGCGCCCCGAGGCCCTGCGCCGTCACCTCGAACACGGTCCTCGTGTAGTAGTCGAGGCCCCGCACGAGGCGGGGCTCGATCCGGAAGGGAATCCCCGAGGAAGTCAGGAGGGCGAGCAGCTCCTCGTGGTGCCGCCGGGAGTCCTCGTCCAGGAAATCCAGCATCGACGGGAGTCCGGCATCGGCGAGAAGCAGCTGGAGAGCCGGATTCTTCGAGTCGAGGATCCGGAGAGGGTTCTCGGCGAGGCGCCGGCGGTCGTCCTCGTCGAGGCTCTCTTCCTTCGAGGAGAAGAACCTCTGAAGCGCCTCGACGTAGGCGGGCCGGCATTCCGCCGTCCCGACGCTGTTCAACGCCACCGAGAGGCCGGCGAAGCCGAGCCGGCCGAGGAAGTCGAAGAGCATGCCCAGGACCTCGGCGTCCGTCGCGGCGTCGGCCGCGCCGAGCACCTCAGCCCCGATCTGGCGGAACTCGCGGTACCGCCCCTTCTGCGGCCGCTCGTACCGGTACTGCGGCCCCACGTAGTAGAGCCGGTGGACGCCCCCCGCCTGCGCGAGGCGGTGCTCCACGAAGGCCCGCGCCACGCCGGCGGTGTTCTCCGGCCGGAGCGTGACCGAGCGGCCGCCCCGGTCCGTGAAGGTGTACATCTCCTTGTGGACGATGTCCGTCGCCTCCCCCACGCTCCGGACGAAGAGCTCCGTCGCCTCGAACGCGGGGGTCCGGATCTCGTCGTAGCCGTAGAGGGCGAAGACCTCGCGGGCGGTCCGCTCCACGCCGTTCCAGACCCGGGTCTCGGGAGGGAGGAGGTCCCGCGTCCCCTTCTGCGAGGCGATCACGCGGGGCGGGCGGCCGCGACCTCGTCGCGAAGGTACTCGGCCTTGTAGCCGATGTAGTTCTGCCAGTAGGTCAGGAGGCCCTCGACCTCCTCCGGCGTGAGGACGCGCTTCTGCTTCGCGGGGTTTCCGGCCCAGAGCGTCCGCGGCGGGACGACGGTGCCCGGCAGGACGACGGAGCCCGCGGCGATCAAGGCGCTCTCGCCGACGTCCGCGTTGTCGAGGACCGTGGCGTTCATCCCGACGAGGGCTCCCTTCCGGAGGGTGCAGGCGTGGACGACCGCGTTGTGCCCGAGGGTGACCTCCTCTTCGAGCACGAGAGGGCCCGTCTCCTTCGTCACGTGGAGCGTGCAGTTGTCCTGGACGTTGCTCCGCGCCCCGATCCGGATCCAGCAGCAGTCGCCGCGGACGACGGACGAGTACCAGATCGAGACGTCGTCTCCGAGGACGACGTCGCCGATGACGGCCGCCGTCTCGGCCAGGAAGACCCGCTCGCCGAGGCGGGGCGTGGCGCCCTTGTAGCTGCGGACGATCATGAGAAACCCCGGCGGAAGATACCAGAACGGGTCGGGAGGTCCCGCTGCACCGGTTCCTGTGCGACCTCGGGAGACCCCTGTAAATACCGCTTGAAGTGCACTTTTCTTCAGCCAATTCACAGGCTTTCCCACAGACGCGCTGAAATCCGATAAGTCGTTCGTGTGCAGGGTCCTGAAGGCTGATGGCCACGCCATTTCCGGGCGGGCCGGACGGCGGTCCCCCCTCGCTCGGGCCGGGGGCCCCGGAAGACGGAGGGGACGCCCTTCCGGCCGCCGCCATCCTCGCGGTCCGCCGCGCCTCCCGGGATCTCCTGCGTTCGAGATTGAATCTCATTGACAATTATCGACGTTACGGCCAGAGTGCCCCCACAGACAGGTGGCTGACCCCCCCTTCGCACCTCGTCCCTGGCCCGAACCGGGAACCCGGTCGGTCGAATGCCGGGGCCCCGATCAACCGGTCCCCTCGTTCAGGAGCGTGAGATGCCTCACCGTTCGCCGCGACCCGTCACCGCCCTCCTCCTCGGCCTGCCGTTCGCCGGGTTCCTGATCGCGACGCCCGCCGGCGCCCAGGTCGCCGGCCAGAACATCAACATGGTCTCGGGGACGCAGTGGCCCGGGGGCGATCCGTTCCTCCAGCGGCAGAACGAACCGTCCCTCGCGGTCTCCTCCCGGAACGTCCTCCACCTGCTCGCCGGCGCGAACGACTACCGGACCGTGGACCTCCCCACCGAACCCGGAAGCGTCCCCGGAACCCTCTCCGGCGACGCCTGGCTCGGCGTCTTCAAGTCGTTCGACGGCGGCCTCAGCTGGCAGAGCACGCTCCTCCCCGGCTACCCGCAGGACAAGTCCTCGGCCGGAATGGCCTCGCCCCTCAAGGCGTACAGCGCCGCGGCCGACCCGACGGTGCGGGCCGGAGCGAACGGACTCCTCTACTACAGCGGCATGGCCTTCAACCGCGGCACGAACATCGGAGCGGTGTTCCTCACGCGGTACTTCGACCAGAACGCCAAGGAGAACGGCGACGTTCCGGCCGGCAGGGACACGATGGCCTACCTCGAAGCGAAGCTGATCGACACCGGCACGTCGGGACAGTTCCTCGACAAGCCCTGGCTCGCCGTGGACGTCCCCCGGAGCGGGTCGGGCGCGACGACCTGCAGCTTCACCCCGCCGGGCGGCACGGCGCAGTCATTCGTCGGCGGGAACGTCTACATGACCTGGAGCCGCTTCACCGGCTCCACCAGCACGAAGATCATGTTCACGCGGTCGCTCGACTGCGGGAAGACCTGGTCGAATCCGATCAAGATCTCGGAGTCGAACTCGATCAACCAGGGAACGAACATCGCCGTCGACCCGGTGACCGGGAACGTCTACGTCGCCTGGCGGCGCTTCGCCACGAGCAGCCAGCCCGACGCCATCATGGTCGCGAAGTCGACCGACTTTGGCCAGACCTTCACCTCCAAGAACACGGTGCAGGTGACCACGATCACCCCCTTCGACCAGGGGACGTCCGGGACCCGCTTCCGGACCAACGCCCTCCCCTCGATCGCCGCCTCCGTGGACGGGACCGGCAAGAGCCGGATCCACGTCGCCTGGGCGCAGCGCAGCGTCTCGAACCAGGACGCCCAGATCGTGGTCGCGACGTCGGCGGACGGGCTCAGCTGGCCCACGCCCTTCGCCGTCGCCGACGGGAGCCCCCTCGTGGACGACAACGGGACCACCTTCGCCCGCGGCCACCAGTTCATGCCGCAGCTGACCTTCTCGCAGGGACGGCTGATGGTCCTCTACTACGACCAGCGGCTCGACCACACGCTCGGACTGTTCACCCCGAACCAGCCCTTCGCGCCCGACGCGAACGGGAACTTCTACAAGGTCTTCCGCGACCTGAGGCCCATCTCGCCCCGGGCGGAGCCCGTTCCGGTCTTCGGCCTGACGATCGACGACCTCGGCCTCCAGTACCGCCGCCACACGCTCGACCTCCGCGTGGCGGAAGCGATCCCGGGCGCCTCGATGGCCTTCCGCTCCACGAGCGTCTCGCAGTACAAGGTCGGCCTGCGGGCCGACCTGAAGGACGAAGAGGGGAACCCCCTTCCCCTGCCGATCACCTCCCTGAACCAGCTCCAGTCGAATCCGCCGAACCTCCCCCTCTTCGCCCAGGGGACGGTCCCGTTCCTCGGCGACTACATCGACATCGCCGGGCCGGCCATCGTCCCGAACGGAGCCGGCGGCTGGAAGTTCAACACGGCGTTCTCCTCCGCCCCGGTCTTCTACGCGACCTGGACCGACAACCGTGACGTCGTCGCGCCGAAAGACGGGGACTGGACGCACTACACCCCGGTCGGCGGCGGCGGGACGAGCGTCCTCGATCCGACGCGGACGACGGACCCCTGCTCCCCCGGCCAGGAGGGGATGCGGAACCAGAACGTCTATTCCAGCCGGATCACCGAGGGACTCCTCGTCGGCTCCCCCCAGAACGTCAAGCCCCTCTTCGCGGCGCCGAAGATGCGGGCGTTCATCATCACGCTCCAGAACCTCACGTCACAGGACCGGACCTTCACGATGACCCTGGCCCCGGGGTCGGGCGTCACCTATGCGTCGTTCCAGGAGACGACCGTGCCGACCTCCGTCCTCACGCTGACGGTGGCGGCGCGTTCCGGCGCCGCGCGCCCCGTCTTCGCGAGCGGCACCGCGGCCGGAAGCGTCACGGTCAACGTCGTCGAGTCCGGCGCCAACCCGATCGGCCTCTCGGGCTCGATCGTCCTGAACCCCGAAGGCTCCGTCTCTCCGCTCGCCCAGCCGGACGGCACGACGACGGACATCGGCACCGTCGAGATCTACACCCCGACGCTGTCGGTCTGGAACCCGGCGAACGCGAATCCGTTCCTGAGCATCGCGGACCCGAACCAGAACATCTCGAACCAGAACATCTCCAACCAGAACATCTCGAACGCCGACCCGGCGATCCAGAACATCTCCAACCAGAACATCTCGAACCAGAACATCTCCAACCAGAACATCTCGAACCCCGACCCGGCGGTCCAGAACATCTCCAACCAGAACATCTCCAATCAGAACATCTCCAATCAGAACATCTCGAACCAGAACATCTCCAACCAGAACATCTCGAACACCACGATCACGGACTCGACGTACGCCGTGACGAACTCGGGCAACACGACGCACTCGTATCGCGTGGCCCTCTACGGCAACAACGGGTCCGGCAAGCCGATCCAGCTCATCGTCACCAAGAACTACTCCTCGCCGACGAGCGTCGGCTGCGTCCTTCAGAACCTGCCGCAGACGACGGTCCTCGCCAACGTGAACAACGCGCCCATCGCGCCGACGCTCGCGGCCGCCACCGACCCGAACATCCCGGACGGCACGACGACGAACGCCACGATGGCCCTCGCGCCGGGCGAGACGGCCTTCGTCACGCTCCGCGGCGCGCTGACCGCCGACCAGATGGCGCAGCTGACCCGGGGCCTCACGCCCGTCGTCACGGCGCACGGGAAGAACACGAACGGCTCGGCGAACGACTTCGCCATGCTCCTCTTCATCCAGACGACCGGCGGAACGACGCTCCCGGCGGCCGTCGTCGGAACCTCGTACAGCTGGACGTTCCAGGTGCTGGGCGGAAAGTCCCCGCTCTCCTGGTCGCTCGCCCCGGGGTCGACCCTTCCCCCCGGACTGACGCTGTCGAGCTCGGGAACCCTCTCGGGGACGCCGACGGGCGGCGGCTCCTACTCCTTCACCGTGAAGGTGACGGACTCGACGGCCGGGACGCACCAGACCGCGACCCAGACCTTCAACCTGACGGTGACGGGCGCGGCCACGACAATCACCCTCGTCCCGTCCCCCGCGTCGCCCGCCTTCGCACAGCCCCTCACGCTGACCGCCACGGTGACGACGACCTCGACCGCTCCGGGACTCCCGGCTCTGACCGGCAGCGTCGACTTCTTCGACGGAGACACGAAGGTCGGAAGCGCCCCGGTCTCGGGCGGTACGGCGAGCTTCACGACCTCAGCGCTGTCGACGGGTCCCCACTCCTTCACGGCCGCGTATTCGGGAGACGTCAATTACACGGGAACCCTCACCACCGGCCCCGTCACTGTCACGGTGACGAAGGCCGCGTCGACCACGGCGCTTTCTTCGAGCGTCAATCCCTCGACGTTCGGCCAGCTGGTGACCTTCTCGGCCACCGTCTCCGGCCCCGGCACGACTCCCAGCGGGACGGTGACGTTCAGCGACGGTTCGTCCACGATCGGTACCGGCACGCTCAACAGCAGCGGTGTCGCGACCCTCTCGACGTCGTCGCTGTCCGTCGCCACGCACTCCGTCACGGCGACGTACGGCGGCGACGGAAACTTCAACGGCTCGGCGTCTTCCACGCTTTCGCAGGGGGTCCAGAAGGCCGACAGTGCAACGGTCGTGGCCGCCGCGCCGAACCCCTCGACCTTCGGCCAGTCAGTCACTTTCACCGCCACGGTGAGCGGCCCCGGTGGCACGCCCAGCGGAACAGTAACGTTCACGGAGGGCGCAACCACGATCGGTACCGGCACGCTCGCCGGCGGTGTAGCGACGATCTCGACGGCGTCTTTGTCCGTCGCTACGCACTCCATCACGGCCAGCTACAGCGGAGATTCGAGCTTCAACGGCTCGGCCTCCTTGGCGCTGTCACAAGTCGTGAACAAGGCTCCGAGCGCGGCTGCCGTTTCCGCGACGCCGAACCCGTCGACGTTCGGCCAGTCGGTCACCTTCACGGCCACGGCCTCGGGCCTCGGCGGAACGCCGACCGGCTCGGTGACCTTCTTCGACGGAGCGACGACGATCGGCGCGGGCGTCCTCAACAGTAGCGGGATCGCCACGCTCTCCACCGCGGCCCTCTCCGTCGGAAGCCATGCGATCACGGCGAGCTACGCCGGGGACTCCAACTTCGCAGGAAGCTCCTCGGGAACCATGACGCAGGTCGTGAACGTTCCGCCCTTCACCTTCAGCGGCTTCCAGACCCCGCTCGCGACGGCGGGGACCCTGACCGCGCCGACGAACTCAGGGTCGGCCAACTACGGGAACGGGGTTCCGGTGAAGTACCAGCTTCTCGATTACCTCGGGAACAACGTCACGGATCTCTCCACGACGACGTTGATCCAGGCGATCGCGAACAGCTCCTGCGTCAGTGGCCACGCCCCCGACGGAGCGGCAACCCTGCTCTACTCGCCGACGACGGGGGCCAAGGGCGGCAGCACGTTCCGTTCCGGCAGCAGCGGGTTCATCTTCAACTGGGACACGGGCGTCGTGCCGGGCCCGGGCTGCTACACGCTGGTGGTCCAGCTGAACGACGGCAGCGCCGCGAAGGCCACGAACATCCAGCTCAAGTAGGACGCCGGGCTTCCGGCGGCGGACGGGAGAACCCCGCCGCCGCCGCGCCCGGCTACTTCCCGCCCAGCTTCCGGCGGGCCTCGGCGACCCGCGGGTCGCGGTCACCCCGGGCCCGCGGATGTTCGAGCGGAT
>DAOMFB010000068.1:0-1768 GCA_035429585.1 Thermoanaerobaculia bacterium | reverse complement strand
AGAGGTAGGTCCGGAAGGCCTCCGCCGCTCCCGGACTCTTCAGCCCCTCGCGCGCGAGGCCCTGGTAGAAGTAGAGCGGCGGAAAGAGGCGGAGGGTCGGGATCTCGTCGAGGAAAGCCGCCGTCGCCTCTCCCTTTCGCTTCAGGCAGATCTCCAGCTCCGTGTCCGCCTCGGCGAAGCTCCCCGCGTCGAGGTAGGTCCGGGCCCGCTCGAAGCGGACGGGCCACGAGTCGGCGGACGCCTGGGCTTCCTTCAGGAGCACGAGGGCTCCGCGGTAGTCCTTCGCCTGCCGGCTGACCGCCGCCCGGATCAGCTTCCCGTACATCTGGGGATCGGCCTCGAGCTTCTTTTCCTGCGCGGCCGCGACGGCGAGCGCCCTCTCCTTCTCTCCGGCGGCGGCGAAGACGAGGGCCGCGCTCACGGCGACCGCGTCGTCGGTGCTCGTCCTGAGGCCCCGTTCCGCCGCGGCCACGGCCGGCCCCTTCTTCCCGCCCAGGAGGAGGGCTTCCGCCAGCGTCGTCAGCTTCCGCCCCGCCCCGTCGGCGTCCTTCTGGTCGAGGTCGGCCTTGACGGCCGGCTCGAGGATCGCCTCCGCCTCCGCGAGGCTCCCCCGGTAGAGCGCGACGTCGGCGAGCCCCAGCGCGGCGACGGAGGCCTGGGACGGCCCCAGCTCCGCCAGCCTCTTCCAGGTCGCCGCCGCGTCGTCCGGGTGCCCGGCCGCGAGCTGGGACATGGCGAGGCCGACGAAGCCCCCCGTGAACTTCGGGTTCAGCTCGAGGACCGTCTTCTGCTCCTTGATGGCCGTCTCGAAGTCCCCGGCGTACATGGCGTCGTACCCGTAGTTGTTCCGCTGAGGAACGTTCTTCGGGTAGATCTCGATGGAGCGGCGGGCTTCCTTCACCGCGTTCGGCATGTCCCGCTTCAGGAAGTAGGCGAGCGCCAGGTTCGCGATGCCGGCCGTGTCCGCCGGGTACTGCTTCACGAGAGCGCTGAACTCCTCGATGGCGCTGTCCGGCTTCCGGAGGAGGAGGTAATACCCCCCGCGGGTCCGGTACTTCTCGCGGTCGCTCATCCGGTCGATCCGCGCGAGGGCCAGCTTGTAGTACTTCTCGGACTCCTGCCGGCGCCCGCGGTTGTTCTCGATGGCCGCGAGGCCGGAGTAGGCGCGCCCCATGTTCGGATCGATCTCCAGGGCGCGGGTGTAGTGCCGGACGGCTTCGTCCCACTTTCCGGCCCACTGGAGGTCCTGCGCGACCGCGTACTCGTGCGCGGCCTCCACCGAGCCGGCCGTGAACGTCTCGGCCGCGGCGATGCGGGCCGACTCGGGCGTCTGGTCGCCGAGGGCGCCGCGGACCTTCGAGGCCAGCTTCGCCACGGCGCCGAGAACGGCGTTCTTCCCGTCCGCGCCGGCCTCCGCCGAGACGATCGGCTTGCCCGTCATCGCGTCGACGGCCCGGACGGTGACCTTGTAGCCCGAGCCCTCGGCCGCTACCGAGCCCGAGGCGACCACGCTGACCCCCTCGCGGGAGGCGACGAGCCTCGCCACCGCTTCCGGGAGGCCCGTCGTGCCGGGCTGGAGCTGGGCCGCCACCTTCCGCGCCGCGTCGCGCCGGTAGGAGGAGATGAACGCGGCGTCTTCGAGCGCGATGTGCGAAGCCATCGAGGACGAGCCAGGGGGGAAGTAGAGCGGCAGCATAAGGCGCTCCTCCTGGCCCATCGCACCGCGCTCGGGGTCGGGCTCAAGGGCGAAATTGCTACCACGGCGATG
>DAOMFB010000067.1:0-10356 GCA_035429585.1 Thermoanaerobaculia bacterium | reverse complement strand
TTGATGTAGAGATCGGAGAAGACCGCGACGGCGTCGAAGTTGAGCGCCAGGAGGCTCCGTCGGGTCATTCCGTCGGCCGCCCCCCCGCCCGACACCGACTATAACGGACGGCGGAGACGCGTCGGCCGGCGAGGGGCGCGGGGCGGAGATCCCCGGCCGCGGCGCCGGCCGTCGAGCGTCCCGGTGGCGGGATTACCAGTAGTAGAGCTGGAGCTGGAGGGTGAACTCGTTCTGGGCCGGACCCGTCTTCGGGGTGATCCGCTGGTAGAGCCCCTTCAGGTTCAGGTTGTACTTGAAGAGGTACCAGTTCAGCCCGGCGCAGAGCCGGTACTCGTCCCGGGTCTGCTGGCCGTTGTAGACCCGCTGCTCGTACCGGACGAGCGGGGCGACCTTGATGGCCTTGATGTAGTAGCCGAAGTCGACGTCGAAGGTGTTCTGGACCGGGATGGTCGGGAAGGTCTTGTCGCCGTCGATGTACTGGTACTGCAGGGTGCTCTCGAACGCGCCGTCGCCGAAGGGGATCGACCCGAAGAGGTCGGCCGAGTAGTAGTGGTACGACATCTGGGTGTCGAAGCCGGCGCCGAGCGCGAGGACCTTCTTGTCGCCGAGATAGGAACCGGGATAGCTCGTCGACCCGATGTACGAGGGGCTGTACATGTCCTCGCGGTCGAGGAAGTTGAACTGGAGGCGACCGGCGACGCGGAACGGGTTGTGCGAGCCGGTCTGGCGGTCGCCCTGGAACATGCCGACCCGATACTCCAGACGGTGGTCGACGAAGAAGCCGCGGGCGAGGAAGCCGGTGTCGCGGTTTCCGCCCGTCGACCGCGTCTGCGTCTGCTGCAGGTACGTCGTGGAGGGTGTGTCGAGGACGAACTGCGACCCGGCGGCGGTCAGGGCGGTGCGGCTGTACGGCACCCGCAGGAGGCCGCCGGCGAGCATGAAGGCGTCCGAGAGCCGCCACTCTCCGAAGCCGTCCAGGAGCTGGAAGCCGGAGCCGAGCGCCGAGGTGCCCGTCTTGTTCTTCCCGAGGTTCGAGTTCTCCGTGTCGAGGTAGAAGTAGACGCTCTTGGCGAGGCGGCCGCCGAACATGAAGCGCGCCCGGCGGAGGAAGAGGTTCTCCTGGTAGCCGACGGTGTCCGTGTTGCTCGCGTTCACGAGCTCGAGCCAGTCGGCCTGGACCTGGAGCAGAGCGCCGAACTTGAAGACGACGGTGTCGTTCACCTTGAGCAGGGCCTGGGCTTCTGCCGGAGCGGCTGCCGTGAGGACGAGGAGCGCGACGAGGCCGAATGCGGCTCCGACGGCGGCCAGGCGATAACGCGAGGCGGAACGACGGGTCATGTTGTCCTCCTGCCCGGGATTGATACCAAGCGTCGAATTGCGTGAAGCATGATGCAGACGCATCAGGCCGTCAAGCGCTTTCCTCGTCCGAGAGGACGCTCACCTCGCCGTACTTCCCGGCGAGCTCCTTCCGGATCTCGGCGGCCTTCGCGCTGGTGATCTCGACCCGCATGATCAGCTCCCGGTTCCCGTTCGGCACCTTCGCGTGCGTCGTGAGGATCGAGAAGATCTTCCCGCCCCGGGCCCGGACCACGTCGGCGACCTGCATGATCGAGCCCGGGCGGTCGGGGATGACGAGGCTGATCCGGGTCGACTTCCGGGTCACGCCGGTGACCTCGGTCAGGGCGCGGAAGATGTCCCCTTCGGTGACGATGCCGACGAGGGTTCCCGAGGCGTCGAGGACGGGCAGCCCCTCGATCTTCTTCTCCAGCATGACCTGGGCGACCCGCTCGATGGTGGAGTCGGGCGTCGTCGTGACCACGGTCTTCGTCATGATGTCGGCGATCTTCAGCTGGTCGAGGAGGCCGTGCAGCTCCCAGACGTCGAGGGAGGTCGCGTGCGAGGGGAGGGCGCCCTTGAGGTCACGGTCCGAGACGATGCCGACGAGCTTCCCCTTCGAGACGACCGGGAGCCGCCGGATCCGGTGCTGCTTCATCAGCCGGATCGCGTCGCCGAGAGAGGCGTTCTTGTCGATCGTGACGACCTTCGGGGACATCCACTTCGAGACGAACATGGGTGAGACCTCTCAGATTCCGAGGTACGCCTCGCGGATGTGCGGGTTCGCGAGGAGGTCGGCGCCGGTCCCTTCGAGGACGATGCGGCCGTTCTCGAGGACGTAGGCGCGGTCGGCGACGGACAGGGTCTTGAAGACGTTCTGCTCCACGAGGAGAACGGTGACCCCGGCCGCGTGGACTTCGGCGATGACGCGGAAGATCTCCCCGACGAGGAGCGGGGAGAGGCCCAGCGACGGCTCGTCCAGCATCAGGAGCCGCGGCTTGGACATGAGGCCACGGCCGATCGCGGCCATCTGCTGCTCGCCGCCGGAGAGCGTCCCCGCCTGCTGCTTCTCGCGCTCCTTGAGGCGCGGGAAGATCCGGAAGACGTGCTCGAGCGTCTCGGAGCGGCTCTTCTTCGCCTCGGGGGTGAGGGCGCCGAGGAGCAGGTTCTCCCGAACGCTCATCTCCGGGAAGAGGCGGCGCGCCTCCGGGACGTGCGCGATCCCGAGCGTCACCATGTCGTGCGGAGCCCGGGTGTGCAGCGGCCGGCCGTCGAACTCAACCGTGCCCTTGCGGGGCTTGAGGAGCGAGGAGACGGTGGCGAGGGTGGTGGTCTTGCCCGAGCCGTTCGCGCCGATCAGGGCCACGATCTCGCCCGTCCGGACCTCGAAGGAGACGTCCCAGAGGACCTGGACGTCCCCGTAGAAGACGTCGAGGCCGCTCGCCTTAAGCATGGGCGGCCCCCAGGTAGGCCTCGATGACCTGCGGGTTGTTGGCCACCTCCGACGGGGATCCCTCCGCGAGCTTCTCGCCGTAGTTGATGCAGAGGACCCGGTGGGAGATCGACATGATGACCCGCATGTTGTGCTCGATGATGAGGATGGTCACGCCGCTCCGGTGGATCTTCCGGACGATCTCGATCGTCTTCTCGACCTCGGTCGGGTTCAGGCCGGCGAAGTTCTCGTCCAGAAGGAGAAGCTCGGGCTTCGTCGCGAGCGCGCGCGCCATCTCGAGACGCTTCCGCATCCCCAGGGGGAGGCTTCCCGCGAGCCGGTCGCGCCACGCCTCCATCTCGGTGAAGTGGACCGCGTCGAGGGCGATGCGGCGCGCCTCCTCGCGGTGCGAGGTGCGGCTGAAGGCCGAGACCATCACGTTGTCGAGGACCGACAGGCGCGCGAGCGGCTTGACGACCTGGAACGTCCGCGCGAGGCCGCGGTGGCAGACCTGGTGCGGCTTCTTTCCGTCGATGCGCTCGCCCTTGAAACGGACCTCGCCCCCGGTGAGCGGGTGATAGCCGTTGATGAGGTTGAAGACGGTGGTCTTCCCGGCGCCGTTGGGGCCGATGAGTCCCAGGATCTCTCCCTTCTCGAGCTGGAAGGAGAGGTGGCCGACGGCCTGGAGGCCGCCGAACCGCTTGGTGACGTCGGTCAGCTCGAGGAGGCTCATGCGCCCTCCGGCGCCGGCGTGGCCTGAGCCTTCCGCCGCGCCCTCCACTCGCCGATCGTCCCGACGACCCCGTTCGGGAACCAGATGATGATGACGATGATGAGGACGCCGAAGAAGACGAGGTGGCCGCGCTTCACGAAGACACGGAAGACCTCGGACATGAGGATGTAGATGACCGCCCCGACCGCCGGCCCCCACATCGTCCCGGCGCCGCCCAGCATCACGACGAGGATCATCATGATCGAGATGTTCTCGATGGAGAAGACGATGCCGGGGTCGATGAACCCCATGTAGTTCATGTAGAAGCTCCCCGCGACGCCCGTGAAGAACGAGCTCACGAGGAGCGAATAGAGCTTGTAGCGCGTCGTGTCGATGCCGAGGGACTCCGCGCAGTCCTGGTCCTCGCGGATCGCGAGGAAATAGTAGCCGAGCCGGCTCCCCATGACGCGCCGGATGGCGAGGAAGCAGGCGACCGCGATGGCGAGGACGATGTAGTAGTAGGCGGCCTTCGAGGTGAACGCCGGAATGAAGAGGATTCCCTCGGCTCCGTTCGTCAGCCGATTCCAGTTGAGGGCGACGAGACGGAGCACCTCCGACAGGGCGAGAACCGACAGGGCGAAGTACGGACCGCGAAGCCGGAAGCAGATCCACCCGATGACCGACGCCACGACCATCGCGGCGAGGCCGCCGACGAGGAGCCCGGACCACGCCGCGGCCGGCGACAGCCCCAGCTTCACGAGGATCCCCGTCGTGTAGGCGCCGATGCCGAAGAAGGCCGCGTGCCCGAACGACACCTGGCCGGTGTAGCCGCCGAGCAGGTTCCAGCTCTGCCCGAGGACGACCCACATCAGGACGAGGATGAGCATGTGGAGGAGGTACGGGTTCTGGGTCAGGGCCGGGATCAGCAGGATGGCGACGGCGGGGAGGGCCCAGAGGAGCGTCGTCTTCGTCATGGCGGCGTCCTAGGCGCTTCCCTTCCCGAGGATCCCCTTCGGAAGGAAGATCAGGACGAGGACGAAGATGACGAAGCCGATGGCGTCCTTGTAGCCGAGGGAGACGTAGACGGAGCCGAGCGACTCCGCGAGGCCCAGGACGACGCCCCCGAGGACGGCACCCGGGATGTTCCCCATTCCGCCGAGGACCGTGATGATGAAGGCTTTCAGGGTGAAGGGTCCGCCGATCTGCGGGAAGACGTAGTAGACGGGGACGAGCAGGGACCCGGCGGCCCCCACGAGCGCCGACCCGAGGCCGAACGTCACGTACGTGATCCGTTTCGTGTTGATCCCCATCAGCGCGGCCGCCCGCTTGTCCTGCGCCGTGGCCCGGATCATCCGTCCGAGGTCCGTGCGGCCGAGGAAGAGGAAGAGCGACGCCCCCAGCACGAGGGCGATGCCGAAGGCCACCATCATCGGGACGCTGAAGGAGAGCGAGAGGGTCTGTCCTCCCAGGCTGAGGTCCCAGTAGATGGCCTTGCTGGCGTACGACACGGGGACGGAGCGGTAGTCGGCCGAGAAGGCGAGGAGGGCGAGGTTCGACAGGACGAGTCCGATGCCGACCGTGAGCAGCACCTGGTTCTCGGGGAGGATCGACTCGACCTCCATGACGGGGGCGATCAGGAACTTCTGGACGGCCACGCCGAGGAGGAAGAGGAGCGGGAAGGCGATGAGCACCGAGAGGTAGGGGTCCAGCCCGGCCAGCGTGAAGCACCAGAACGTGACGTACATGGCGACCATCATCAGCTCGCCGTGGGCGAGGTTGATGATCTTCATGACGCCCATGATCAGGGACATCCCGAGCCCGATGAGGCTGTAGAGCCCCCCGAGAAGGACTCCCGAGATGATCGTCTGCAGCAGCAGTTCCAGCTGGCCGGCGACCTGACCCGACATCGTTCTCTATCCTTCCGCTCCGACGCCCGGGACCCTACTTCCGGTCGCGCCAGCGGGGGAAGGGAAAGACGAAGTCGCCCGACGCCGCGGACTTCGGCCAGACGGTCTCGTACTTCTTCTTGATGACCTGCAGGACGAGGGTGTCCATGCTGTTCTGGTTCGTGAACTGGTCGAAGGAGATGAACTTCACGGGTCCGAACGCCGTCATCATGTCGGTCGCCGCGAGGGCCGCCCGGAGGTCTTCGGGCGAGTGGCTCTTCGTCCGCTTCAGGACGTCGGCGATGACGTAGGTCGTCGCGTAGGCCTCGGCCCCGTGGTAGCTCGGCGCCTTGCCGGTCTTCTTCTGGTAGTTCTCGGCGAACTCCTTCGCGCCGGGGTACTTCACCTGCGGCGTCCAGAGCGTCGCGGACATGACGTACTCGGAGGCGTCCGCGGCGTTCTCGAGGAACTCGGGGAGCGTGAAGCCGGCCGCGCCGCCGACGAACGCCTTCGGGTTGATGTCGAGTTCCTTGGACTGCCGCATCAGGAGGGAGGCGTCCATCAGGTACGAGACCATGTAGACGATGTCGGGACGGAGGGACTTCACCTTCTGGAGGATCGGCTTGAAGTCGACGGCGCCGGCCTGGTAGCCCTCCGAGAGGACGACCTTGATCCCCTTCTTCTCGCAGTAGACCTGCATCGCCTTGGAGGTCGACGTGCCGAAGTCGGTGTTCTCGTAGAGGAGCGCGATCGACTGGGGCTTCGCGACCTGCTCGAAGAACGTGAAGAGGCCCGCGCCGTAGAGGCTCGACGGCGGATTCAGGCGGTAGACGTATTTCCACCCCTGCTGGGTGATCTTGTCGGCGGCGCCCGTGTCGACGAGGTAGGGAACCTTGTACTTCTCGGCGACCCCGGCGACGGCGTAGCTGCACTGGCTGGTGTACTCGCCGACGATCAGGGGGTACTTGTTGATCGTGATGAACTTCTCGACGATCGACGTGGCCGTCTCCGGCTTGGCGCCCGAGTCCTGGATGTCGTAGACGATCTTGAGGCCCTTGACGCCGCCCCGGGAGTTGATCTCCTGCGCCGCCATCTCGTATGCCTGCTTCTTCATCTCGCCGAACTTGGCCTCGGGTCCGGTGAGCGGCAGCGAGATTCCGACGGTGAAGCTCTTCTCCTCTGCCAGGGAGACGGGCGAGAGGAGGAGCGTGGCGACGGCCAGAAACGCGAGCACCATGAACGTCCGCCGGGTCTTCATCGTGGACCTCCTGGCTGTTCGATTCGTTGCTTGGACGGGATGATTGGCCAGCCGGGCTCGTTCTTGCGATGATTCGTTTGTATCACGGCTCGAGGGAGGCAAGATGTTGAAGGGAAAAAGGATCGCCGTCATCGGGACCGGCACCATGGGGCGGAGCATCGTGGCGGGGCTGATCGCCTCGGGGAAGGTCCGCCGCGGGGACCTCCGGGCCACGGCCCGGTCGAAGGCGAGCGCGGAGAAGGCGGGGCGGGAGCTCGGCGTGGCCTGCACGCTGGACAACGCGGCGGCCGCGGCGGGCGCGGATCTCGTCATCCTCTGCGTGAAGCCGAAGGACGTGGCGCCGACGGCCGAGGCCCTTCGGACGGCCCTTTCGCCGCGCCGGCGGACGCTCTTCATCTCCATCGCGGCCGGGATCTCGACGCCGACCATCGAGGAGGCGCTCGGCGGCGGGGCGCCGGTGGTCCGGGCCATGCCGAACACCCCCTGCGTCATCGGCAAGGGGATGACGGTCCTCGCGAAGGGGTCGAAGGCCACGGACCGCGACGTGGCGCTGGCGCGCGAGATCTTCGCTCCGCTCGGCCGGGTGCTGGAGCTGGACGAGAAGCACATGGACACGGTGACCGGGCTCTCGGCGAGCGGCCCGGCCTTCATCTACGTCATCATCGAGGCGCTGGCGGACGGAGGGGTCATGCGCGGCCTGCCGCGTCACGTCGCGACGGAGCTGGTGGCGCAGATGACGCTCGGGGCCGCCGAGATGGTCCTCGGGAGCGGGAGGCACCCGGCCTCGCTGAAGGACGACGTCACGACGCCCGCCGGATGCACGATCGCGGGGATCCTCGCCCTCGAGGACGGGCGGATCCGCTCGGTCCTCGCGCGCGGCGTCGAGACGGCCGCCCGGGTCGCCGGCGAGCTCGGGCGCTGATCAGACGCGGGCGGCGCCGTCCACGGCGAGGAGCCGTTCCGCGAGCAGGGGCTCCGGGAGGGGCGGGGCGAAGAGGAACCCCTGGACGTCGTCGCATCCGAGCGCGGCGAGCATGTCGGCCTGCGCCCCGACCTCCACCCCCTCCGCCGTCACCTGGAGCGAGAGGTTGTGGGCCATCGAGATGATGGCCGCCACGATGGAGCGGTCGCGGTCGTCGCGGGTCATGCCCGCCACGAAGGAGCGGTCGATCTTCAGCCGGTGGATGGGGAAGTGCTTCAGGTAGTTGAGCGACGAGTGCCCGGTCCCGAAGTCGTCCATGGAGATGTGGAGCCCCATCCGGGCCAGCTCCCCGAGCACCTCCCCGGTCAGCGAGAGGTTCTGCATGGCGATGCTCTCGGTGATCTCGAGCTCGAGGCACGCGGGGGGGAGCCCGGTCTCGGCGAGGACCCGCTGGACCGTCCAGACGAGGTCCTTGTCCTGGAACTGCCGCGGCGAGAGGTTGACGGCCACGCGCAGGTCGGGAAAGGCTCCCTCGCGGAGGTGCATGGCCTCCCGGCAGGCCCGGCGCAGGATCCACTCGCCGATCGCGACGATGAGGCCGACGTCCTCCGCCAGTCCGATGAACTCCTTCGGTCCGAGGAGGCCGCGCTCGGGATGGTTCCAGCGGACGAGGGCCTCCACGCCGAGCACGCGGCGCGTGGAGAGCTCGAGGATCGGCTGGTAGTGGAGCGTGAACTCCTCCCGCGGCAGCGCGCGCCTCAGGCCGCTCTCGAGGTGGGCGCGCTCCTGAGAGGCTTCCTGCATGTGGGGCGTGAAGAACTGGAAGTTGTTCCGCCCGGCCTCCTTGGCGCGGTACATCGCCGTGTCCACGTTGGCCACGAGGGTCTCGGCGTCGGTTCCGTCGTTCGGGTAGAGCCCGACCCCGATCGACGCCGAGAGGAAGAGCTCCCGCTTCTTGAGCGTGAACGGCTCCGCGAGCACCTTCAGGAGCTTGCGGGCCATGGCCCCGACGTCGCTGTCGCGCGCGATGCCGGAGAGCAGGACGAGGAACTCGTCGCCGCCGACGCGAGCGACGGTGTCCTCCTCGCGGAGACAGCTCTTCAGGCGGTCGGCCACGGCGACGAGGACCTCGTCGCCGGACGTGTGCCCGAGCGTGTCGTTCACGTTCTTAAAGTGGTCGAGGTCGATGAACATGACCGCGAGGATCTGCTTGCGCCGGTGGGCGTGGAGGATCGCCAGGGAGAGCCGGTCGTGGAAGAGGACCCGGTTCGGGAGATCGGTCAGGGCGTCGTGGTAGGCCTGATGGTGGCTCTGCTCCTCGGCCCGTTTCCGGTCCGAGATGTCGATGAGGCTTCCCTCGAGGACGGGCCCGCCCGCCTCGTCTTCGAGAAGGCTCTCGTTCACGAGGACCCAGACGGGCGTGCCGTCCCGGCGCCGGAGACCGATCTCGTAGTTCACCAGGAACTTCTGCTGCAGGAGCGACGCGAGCGTGACTTCCCGGTCCTCGGGGTCGAGATGCAGCTCGTGCATGTTGAGCGCGAGAACCTCCTCCCGGGAGGGATAGCCGAGGATGCGCGCCAGGGCCGAGTTGCACTCCAGGATCCGTCCGTCGAGGGTCGAGCGGTAGAGACCGGCCAGGTTCCGCTCGAACAGCAGGCGGTAGCGGCGCTCGGAGGCCGCGAGCGTCCGCTCGTGGCCCTTCAGGAGCCGGCCGACGCGCCAGGAGGCCCAGACGGCGAGCGCCGTCACGAGGAGGGCGAGGGCGGTGATCGTCTTCACGAGGAGGCTGCGGAGCCACCGGGTCGCCTGTCCGATGTTGGACGCGAAGCGCTCCGTCGCGTCGTCGATCTGCGCGTTGATCTGCTCGATCTCCCGGAACGAGGCGGCCTTCCACGCGGGATCGGCGCGCCCGGCGGCCGCCGCCGCCCGGATGCGGCCGCCGAGACCCTCGACCGCGTCGACGAGGGCGTCGCCCTGGCGCCAGATGGCCAGGGCGCGGTCGAAGTAGTCGACGTCGCGGAAGCGCAGGAAGACGGCGACCATCCCCTCCACCTCGTCGGGGTGGTTGCGGGCCGCCTCCAGGCTCCGTGCCGCCTCGCCGAGGTCCCCGTCGGGCCGCTCCAGCTCCAGCCGGGCCCGCCGGGCGGCGCCGGCGAGAGCCATGGCCTCCCGGAACGCGGCCTCGTCCCGGGCGTCCCCCGTCTCGACGAAGCGGGCGAGGGCCAGGAGGGCGTTCTTCTGGGACTTGGCCCAGCGGCTCTCGCCGCCGGCGGAGGCCCGGGAGGGGGAGAGGGTGCCGAGGCCGAAGGAGACGATGGAGACCGAACCGACGGCCACGAGGGCGAAGAGCCCCACGAGAAGGCCGACGGTCCTGTTGATGGATTGTGTCGCGCGGATTTCCAGGGCTGCCGGCGAGGGCAGAGAGATCTCAGGGCCTGTCTGGACCCGAACCTCCTCCCGTCGGCCCGAAGCGCCGTCCGTCACTGGTCAAATCCGTCGCGTAAATTATAGGCGACGAGCGGTTTCCGGGGGCCCCGGCGAGCCGGCGGCGCGTCAGGAGGACGCGGCGGCCGCCTCGGAGAGCTGCGCGATCGACACGCGGCCTGCCCGGGCGAAGCCCCCCACGACGCGTCCCTCCTCCGGCACGAAGACGAAGAGGACGAAGTCGGGCAGGGAGAACCGCATTTCCGCGTCCGGGAAGCGCGCGAGATAGATCCCGCGGGCGGTCTCGAAGGGGGGAGTCCCTTCCTCCAGCGGGACGGCCGGCCCCGTCAGGGCCAGGCGGGGAAGAGACTGGGGGTCGCCCGTTGC
>DAOMFB010000066.1:0-10365 GCA_035429585.1 Thermoanaerobaculia bacterium | reverse complement strand
CGAACGCCGGTCGACGGGCTCTTCGAGGAGGGGTCTCGGACGGCGGACGGGGCATCGAAGGTGCGTACTCTAGCAAAGCGATCGGAGGCGGAGCGCCCGGCTCCGGGATTCGGCTAGGCGCTCGTCTCCGGCTCGGAATCGTCGGACGACCGCGGGGGGCGCACGACGGTGACGCTGCACGGGGCGCGCGCGGCCACCTCGCCCGACACGCTGCCGAGGATGTTGCGCAGGGTCGAGTTGGTCCTCGCACCGAGGACGATGTGGTCGACGTTGTTCGTCCGGGCGTACTCGAGGATCGCCGCGGGCGTGTCGACGGCCTCGAGGACGTGGAACGTGATCCGCTCCTCGGCGATGCCGAGGGGCCGGGCCCAGTGCTTCAGCTCGACGAGGCGCTCGACGTGCTTGTTCCGCCCCTCCTCGTCGAGCTTCTGGTCGAGGGCGAGCCGCCGCTGCTTCAGGACGTTCAGGCAGGCCAGCCGGGCGCCCGGCACGATCTCCAGGATCCGGCGGACCGTCACCCGGATCGCCTCGGCGAGCTCGTCCGAGCCCTCGGTGACGTCGAGGGCCACGGCGAGGATCGGCGCCGTGGAGATCTGGGCCGCGACCGCGTGCTTCAGGGCGGGCCGGGACTCCGGCGGCTGGAAGCGGCGCCGGAGCACGGCGCTCCACGGGTCCCGCTTCAGCCGGTCCGACCGGGCGGTGAGCTTGATCTGGTCGGGGTTCGTGAGGTCCATGGCCAGCTGGGCGGCCGTCGGGTGGCGCCGCGCCGGATCCACCTCGAGGCAGCGGAGGACGACCTCCTGCAGCCACGGAGGGAAGTCCGCGCGGAGCTTCCGCGGCGGGACGGGGTCGCGCCAGAGCCGCTTCTGGAGGCGGCGCTTGCCCTTCGGGTCTCCGAACGGCCGGACGCCGGTGGAGAAGAAGTAGAGGAGGACGCCGAGCGCGAAGAGGTCGCTCCGCGGATCCCGGCGGATGCCGAGGATCTGCTCGGGGGCCATGTAGGGGCCCGTGCCGTAGGGGATCCGGAACTGCTCCTCCATCAGGTCGGGAAGCTGGTCGTGTCGCGCCAGGCCGAAATCGACGAGGACGGCCTCGCCCGTCGGACGGATCAGGATGTTGGACGGCTTCACGTCGAGGTGGACCACGTGCTGATGGTGAAGGTCGTGAAGCGCCGTCGCGATCTTCGCGCCGAGGGCGGCGACCTCCTCGGGGGGGAGCGGAAGGCGCTCGCGCAGCGGGAGCAGGGACGGCCCCGGGATCTGCTCCATGACGATGTAGGGCTGCACCGCGAAGTCGCCCGCCGCGACGAACCGGGGAACGTGGACCCCCGAGAGCCGCGGCAGGATCATCTGCTCCATCTCGAAGCCGACGATGGCCGCCGGGTCCATCCCCTCCAGGAGCCGGGGCACCTTCATGAGGATCGGGAAGTCGATGTCGGGATGCGTCACCTGGCGGAGGGTGGCCATCCCCCCTTCGTGGATCAGGTCGCCGATCAGGAAGCCGTCGAGGGTCTGGCCCTTCCGGAGGCGGGTCTCGACCACGGCCGTCAGCGCCCCGACCGCAGCCGGTCGGCGAGAACCTCCGACAGCCCCGCACCCCGGATCTTGGCCGCGGCCGCCTCGACGTCGTAGGGGACGCGGTAGTAGGTGATCTCGCTCCGCCCGGGGTCGAAGACGGCGTAGGAGGCCGCGGGAACGCCGTCGCGAGGCTGTCCCACCGACCCGAGGACGGCGAGCCACCGGCGCTGGGACAGGAGCGGGACGGGAACGCCCGGGACGGGCCGGAAGGCGACCACCTTCCACATGTCCGAGGTGCTGTTCCACATCTCGGACATGCTGTAGATCGCCGGCTTGTGGACGTGTCCGACGAAGGTCGTCCGGCAGCTCGTCGCCCGCATGCTCCGCGTGGCGTCGGAACCCTGGTTCACGTAGGTCCAGCGCTGGGGCGCGGCGGCGTCCGCGTGGACGTAGAGGCGCCCCTCCTCCTCCCACGTCAGGCGGAGACCCGAGAGGAAGGCCCGGTGCTCCGGGCCGAGCTGGCCGCGCGTCCACTCGATGGCGTTCTGGGCCGGCGCCTCGAACGTCTCCCGGTGGTTCGCGACGGCGGCGTCGTGGTTGCCGAGCAGTGCGAGGCCGCCGCGGGAGACGTGCTCCATGATCTTCTCGACGACCCACTCCGGGTCGGCGCCGTAGCCGACGTAGTCGCCCAGGAAGATGCAGCGGTCCACGCCGTGGGCGCCCGCGTGGACGAGGCACGCCTCGAGCGCCTCGCGGTTCGCGTGGACGTCCGCCATCAGGGCGATCCGCATCGACCCTCCCGCATCCGGCCAATGCTAACGGAACGAACCCGGCGGGGGCCGGAGGCCCCGCCGGGGCCCCCGGGACCCGCCGCCCTCCCCGCCGGAACCCGGAAGCGGCGCGTCCGTATGAAGGGACATGGAGACCCTCCGGCGTCTCCTCCGCGGCGGCCTTTCGCTTCTCCTCTTCGGGGCCGGGCTCGAGCTGTCGGGGGCCGCCGCCGACTTCGAGCGGATCTCCCTCGAGCAGGGGCTCTCGCAGAGCGTCATCGAGTCGATCGTCCAGGACCGGAAGGGCTTCCTCTGGTTCGCCACCGAGGACGGCCTGAACCGGTACGACGGCTACGGCTTCACGGTCTACCGCTACCAGGCGGGCAACCCCCGGAGCCTCAGCTACAACGACATCAAGACGCTGCACGAGGACCGGGCGGGCCTCCTCTGGGTCGGGACCTTCGAAGGGGGGCTCAACCGCTTCGACCCGGCGGCGGGCGTCTTCACCCGCTACCGGAACGACCCGGCCGATCCGTCGAGCCTCGCCGCGAACACGGTCCGGGCGATCCTCGAGGACCGGGCGGGGAATCTCTGGCTCGGGACGCAGGGGGGCGGGCTCGACCGGCTCGACCGCGCGACGGGGCGGTTCGCCCATCTCCGGTTCGACCCGTCGGACCCTTCCAGCCTTCCTCACGACGACGTCCGGGCGATCCTCGAGGACCGGAGCGGGACCCTGTGGATCGGGACGTACGGCGGCGGGCTCGCCCGGTACGACCGGGAGAAGGGGACGTTCACGCGTTATCGCTACGACCCCGCCGATCCGCAGAGCCTCAGTCACGATCTCGTCACGGCCCTCTTCGAGGACCGGCGGGGAACCCTCTGGGTGGGGACGTACGGCGGCGGGGTGAACGCGTTCGACCGTTCGACCGGCGCCTGCCGGCGGTACCGGGCGGCCGGGCCGGGCACGCTCCCGAACGATCTGGTGAGGGCGATCTTCGAGGGGGACTCCGGCGCCCTCTGGATCGCGACGGACGGCGGCGGGCTGGCGCGGCTCGAGGGCGACACGGGAGCCGTCGAGAGCTGGCGCACCGACGCGCTCAGTCCCCGGAGTCTCAGCACCGACCGGGTCTGGTCCCTGCTCGAGGACAGCTCGGGGATCCTCTGGATCGGAACGTACGGCGGCGGCCTCAACAAGCTGGCCGTGAAGCGGAAGAAGTTCGCCCACGTCCGGAGCGAGCCCGGGAACCGGAGCTCGATCAACCACAACATCGTCTGGTCCATCCGGGAGGACCGCGACGGGGTCCTCTGGATCGGAACCGACGCCGGCGGCCTGAACCGGCTCGACCGCCGGACCGGCAAGGCGCGCTTCTGGCTCCACGACCCGCGCGACCCCCGGAGCCTCTCGCACGACGCCGTGCGGGTCGTCTTCTTCGACCGGAGCGGCACCCTCTGGCTCGGGACGAACGGCGGCGGCGTGAACCGGTTCGACCCCGCCACGGAGACGTTCCAGCGCTTCCGACACGACCCGGCCGACCCCGGGTCCCTCTCCCACGACGAGATCCGGACGATCTACGAGGACCGGGCCGGGAACCTCTGGATCGGGACGTACGGCGGCGGGCTGGAGCGGCTCGACCGGAGGAGCGGCCGGTTCGTGCACCACCGCGTGGAGTCCGGGAACCCCCGGAGCCTCCCGAGCGACTTCGTCCGGACGATCCTCGAGGACGCCGCCGGGACGCTCTGGATCGGGACGAACGGCGGCGGCCTCGCCCGGCGCGACCCGGCCACGGGCGCTTTCTCCTCCTTCCGGGCGGACCCCGCCGACCCGGGCAGCCTGAGCAACGACGTCGTCTTCGTCGTCCACGAGGACCGGGCCGGAGCGCTCTGGGTCGCCACGTTCGGGGGAGGGCTCAACCGCCTCGACCGGGCGACGGGGCGGTTCACCCGCTTCACGGAGGCGGACGGCCTGGCGAGCGACTCCATCTACGGCCTCCTCGAGGACGAGACGGGCCGGCTCTGGATCAGCACGACGCGCGGGCTCTCCTGCTTCGACCCGCGGGCGTCGTCCTTCCACAACTACGACGTCCGCGACGGCCTGCAGAGCAACGAGTTCAACGGGGGCTCCTTCTACCGGAGCGCCCGGGGCGAGATGTTCTTCGGGGGGATCAACGGCTTCAACTCGTTCTTCCCGGCCGAGATCGTCCTCGACCGGCGGCCGCCGAGAGTCGCCTTCACGGACCTCATGCTCTTCAACCGGTCGGTCCGGGTGGGCGAGGCGGTCCACGGGCGGGTGATCCTCGAGCGCCCGCTCGCCTACACCGACGCCGTCACCCTGTCGTGGCGCGAGGCCGTGATCGCGGTCGAGTTCGCCGCGCTCCACTACGCGGCGCCGGAGAAGAACCAGTATGCGTACCTGCTCGAGGGCTTCAACCAGACGTGGATCCCGGCGCGCGCCGACCGGCGGATCGCGACGTTCACCGGTCTCCCGCCGGGCCACTACGTCCTCCGGGTGAGGGCGGCCAACGGCGACGGCATCTGGAACGAGGACGGGGCGACGCTCCGGATCACGGTGACGCCTCCCGTCTGGGCGACGTGGTGGTTCCGCCTGGCCGTCCTGGCCCTCTTGGCCGGGCTCGTCGCCGCCGGCCTCCGCCGGCGCCTCCGGAACGTCCGGCTCGCCGCCGCCCTCAAGGCCGCTCACGAGGCCCAGATGGCGCTCCTGCCGCAGGGCGACCCGTCGATCCGGGGCTTCGAGGTGACGGGAACCTGCCTTCCGACGTACGAGGTCGGCGGCGACTTCTACGACTATCTCCGGCCGAACGGCGAGGACGCCGACCTCTGGATCGCGGTCGGCGACGTGTCGGGGAAAGGGGTGCGGGCGGCCATGACGGCGGCGATGTCGAGCGGGATGGTGCGGGCGCACGCCGGAGGGGACGCGTCTCTCGCCGGCGTCGTGACGGCCGTGAGCCGCGCCCTCCACGGGAAGATCGAGCGGCACATGTTCACCGCCCTCTGCCTCGCCGCGCTGGACGGGCGGACGCACGAGATGACGATCGTGAACGCCGGCCTCTGCGAGCCGCTCCGGAGGTCGGACGGGAGCGTCGAGTTCCTCGAGTCGCTGGCCCCGTCCTTTCCGCTCGGTGCCTTCCCGTCCACCGTCTACCGGAGCCGGACGGTGACGCTCCGGCCGGGCGACGTCGTCGTTTTCTACACCGACGGGGTTCCCGAAGCGCTCGACCGGCACGGGACGCAGTACGGGTACGAGGCGCTCGCGTCCCTCGTGAAGGGCCTCGACACGGCCGCTCTCTCCGCCCGGGAGATCCGGGACGCGATCGTCCGCGAGGTGGGGCGCTTCTCGGGCGGCTCCCGGCTCCAGGACGACGTAGCCCTCGTCGTCGTCAAGGCCGTCTGACGTCCCCGGGCCGGCCTTGGGGCGGCGGCCCGTCGAGGCGAGAATCCCTTCGCGGGAAAGGGGGGCCCATGGAGACCTACTACAAGCCGGAGCACCTCGCGCACTTCGGCTCGATCGCGGAGGGGAACCGGGAACTGGCCGAGAAGTTCTTCGCCTACTACGGGGCCGTCTTCGCCGACGGCGCCCTCTCCGCCCGGGAGAAGGCGCTCGTCGCGCTCGCCGTGGCGCACGTCGTGCAGTGCCCCTACTGCATCGACGCCTACAGCGCGGAGTGCCTGAAGAACGGCGCGGACCTCGACCAGATGACGGAAGCCCTCCACGTCGCCGTCGCGATCCGGGGCGGCGCCGCGCTCGTCCACGGGGTGCAGATGCTCGAGCACGTGAAAAAGGCCTCGATGTGACGGCGTCGTGGGGCCCGCCCGGTGCCTGACGCCCTCCGCTCGCTCGCGGCGCGCGGCGTGCCGCTGGCGTCGGCCGAGCGGCAGGTCGAGGCCGTCGCGTCGGTGGATCTTTCGGCGGCGCCCTACGGCGGCGACTTCGCCCGGGCCCTCGCGGCTCACGGCGCCGCGCCACTCCGCCCCGGCGCGGTGGACGTCCTGCAGATCAACCTCGGGAAGCTCTGCAACATGACGTGCCGCCACTGCCACGTGGACGCCGGGCCGGACCGGGCCGGCGAGGTGATGGACCGCGCCACGGTCGACGCGTGTCTCGCCGCGCTCGACCGGCTCCCGGCGCACACCGTGGACCTGACGGGGGGCGCGCCGGAGCTGAACCCGAGCTTCCGGTACCTCGTCGACGCGGCGGTTCTCCGGGGCAAGCACGTCATCGACCGGTGCAACCTGACCGTCCTCTTGTCGCCCGGCCTGAAGGACCTCCCCGGATGGCTCGGGGCCCGGGGCGTGGAGGTCGTCGCCTCGCTTCCGCACTGGCGCCGCCGGGGGACCGACGCCCAGCGGGGGGACGGGACCTTCGAGAGGTCGCTCGAGGCGCTCCGGCGCCTCAACGAGGCGGGCTACGGCGAGGGGAACCCGCGCCGGCGGCTCACGCTCGTGGCGAACCCGGTCGGCGCGTTCCTCCCCGGCAGCCAGGGCGCCCTGGAGCGCGAGTGGAGGGACGGCCTCCGGCGGGAGCACGGCGTCGTTTTCGACCGGCTCCTCGTCCTCGCCAACATGCCGATCTCGCGTTTTCTCGAGTGGCTGGAGGCGAGCGGGAACCTGGCCGCCTACCTGGAGCTCCTCGTCGGCGCCTTCAACCCCGGGACGCTCGCCGGCCTCATGTGCCGCACGACCGTCTCGGTCTCCTGGGACGGCCGGGTCTTCGACTGCGACTTCAACCAGATGCTCGAGCTCCCGGCCCGCGCCGCCGGCAGGGCGCCGCTTCACGTCCGGGACCTGTCTCCGGAGGTTCTGGCCGCGCGGAGCGTCGCCACGGGGCGGCACTGCTTCGGCTGCACGGCCGGGGCGGGAAGCTCCTGCGGGGGAGCTCTCGAGACCTGACGGGGGGTACGATTCGGGTGTCGGGGCCTCCATGGCGCACGCGACCGCCCGTTCGGCCTACCACGATCTCGTCGACCGGCTGAACCGGTTCCCCCAGGGCGCCCCGCCGTCCGATCTCCTCTTCCGGATCCTGAAGATCCTCTTCACCGAGCGGGAGGCCGGGCTCGTCGCGCAGCTCCCGGTCCGGCCCTTCACGGCGGAGACGGCCGCCCGGGCGTGGAAGACGACGCCGGACGAGGCGCGGAAGGTCCTCGAGGCGCTGGCCGACCGGGCGCTCCTCGTGGACGCCGTCCGGAACGGCGAGACGCGCTGGGTCCTGCCGCCGCCGATGGCGGGCTTCTTCGAGTTCTCGATGATGCGCGTCCGCGGCGACGTCGACCAGAAGGCGCTCGCGGAGCTCTTCTGGCAGTACCTCAACGTCGAGGAGGAGTTCGTCCGGCAGCTCTTCACCCGGGGCGAGACCCAGCTCGGGCGGACCTTCGTGAACGAGGAGGCTCTCGGGGAGGAGACGGACGCGCTGGAGGTCCTCGACTGGGAGCGGGCGTCGGCGGTGGTCCGCGAGGCGCCCGAGATCGGCATCGGCGTCTGCTACTGCCGCCACAAGATGCAGCACCTCGGCCGCGCCTGCGACGCCCCGCAGGAGATCTGCATGACCTTCGGGACGACGGCCTCGTCCCTCGTCCGGCACGGGTTCGCCCGACGTGCGGAGGCGGCCGAGACGCTGGACCTCCTTCACCGGGCGCGCGAACGCGGCCTCGTGCAGTTCGGGGAGAACGTCCGGCGGCAACCCGCGTTCATGTGCAACTGCTGCGGCTGCTGCTGCGAGGCGCTGATCGCCCAGCGGCGCTTCGGATTCCTGAAGCCGGTCCACACGACGGGCTTCCGTCCGGCGATCGACCGGGAGCGCTGCAACGGCTGCGGAAAGTGCGTCACGGCCTGCCCGGTCGAGGCGATGGGGCTCGTCTCCGCGAACGACCCGAAGGCGCCGAAGAAGCGGACGGCGCGTCTCGCGGAAGAATCCTGCCTCGGCTGCGGGGTCTGCGTCCCGACCTGCCGCCCCGGCGCCCTCCGCCTCGTCCGGCGCGAGCGGCGGACGATCCCGCCCCTCGACACCGTCCATCGGACCGTCGTCATGGCGATCGAGCGCGGCCAGCTCGCCGACCTCGTCTTCGACGACCGGACCCTCGCGAGCCACCGGCTCCTCGGTGCGGTGCTCGGTGCCATCCTGAAGCTCCCTCCCGTGAAGCGGACGCTGGCGCGCGAGCAGGTGAAGATGCGGTACCTCGAGGCCCTCGTCTCCCGGGCGGAGGCGCGCGGCACCGTCTAGCGGAGGGGGTGCCGGCGTCTTAGGATGGCGGCCTCATGGCGGAGCGCCCGGCACCCGCCCCCCGGCTCGTGCGGCTCGTGATCGGGTCGCTGACGTTCCTCCTCTTCGTCCTGAACACGCTCTTCTGGTGCGTCCTCCTCTTCGCCGTGACGCTGGCGAAGCTCGTCGTGCCGGTGGCCGGCTGGAGGCGGCTCTCCGGGAAGGCGCTCGTCGCGATCGGGGAGGCGTGGATCGCCGTGAACTCGCGGGGGCTCGCCCTGACGCAGCCGACGCTCTGGAAGGTCACCCTGCCGCCGACGCTCCGGCGGGACGCGTCGTACCTCGTCGTCCCGAACCACCAATCGTGGGTCGACATCCCGGTCCTGCAGAAGGTCTTCCGGGGCCGGATCCCCTTCCTCCGCTTCTTCCTCAAGCAGGAGCTGATCTGGGTTCCCGTCCTCGGCGCGGCCTGGTGGGCGCTCGACTTCCCGTTCATGAAGCGGCATTCGAAGGAGGCCCTGGAGAAGAACCCGGAGAAGCGGGGCGAGGACCTCGAGACGACGCGTCGGGCGTGCGAGCGGTTCCGGGACGTCCCCGCCTCGATCCTCAACTTCGCCGAGGGGACCCGCTTCACAGAGGCCAAGCGGGCGAGGTCGGGCAGCGCGTTCCGGCATCTCCTGCCGCCGAAGACGGGAGGGATCGCCTTCACGGCGGCCGCGATGGGGCCGGTGCTCCGCTCGCTCCTCGACGTGACGATCGTCTACCCGGCCGGGCGCCCGGGGTTCTGGGACCTGATCTCGCGAGGCCTGCCCGAGATCGTCGTCACCGTCCGCGAGGTGCCGATCCCGTCCGACTGGTTCACCGGCGACTACCAGGGCGACGAGGCGTTCCGCGAGCGCGTCCAGGCTGACGTCCGCCGCCTCTGGCAGGCGAAGGACGCGGAGATCGGGAGGATCCTGGCGCCGGCCGCGGCCGGCTGAGCGAAACGCGCTCCGGCCCGCTCAGTGCGCGTGGCCGGCCGGCGCCTCCCCGCCGGTGCCGTGCGCCGCGTCCGTCGTGGCGTCCCGGTGCAGTCGTTCGACGTAATGCGTGAGCTCCACGTAGGCCGCGACGAACTCCCGGCCCTTCACGACGCTTTCCTCGGCATGCTTTCTCGCCTCGGCGGCCCGGTCGAAACGGTGGTGGATGCCCTCCTCGACATGCCCGACGATCGCTTTGGCGAGCTTCTCGTCGCTTCCCGTCAGGAGCGCCCGGTCCGTCAGCGCGATGGCCGGCTCCACGGGGGTCCCGGCGGGGACGAGGCCGGTGTACGGCGCTCCCTCGCCGGCGCGGTGGACGCGAACGAGGGTCTCGAAGAACAGGCGGTCCGCCAGTTCGCGGGCTTCCGCTCCCTGCTGCCTCGCCGTCCGCGTCTTCTCGAAGAGGTCGCGGATCTCCTTCTCGTCGGCGGGGCGGATCCACTTCAGGGCGGGCGTCACGTCGCCCGTCTGAAGGGCCTTCTGCGCCGCGGCCACCACCGGGCCGTCCATCGTGTCGCAGTGGGCCAGGAGGACGGGCGATCGAGCGGCGAGCGCGAAGAATGCGGTGGCCACGAGGGCGAAACGGGGCATGGCGCGAACCTCCACGCCCTTCTTAGCCGATCCCGCGCCGCGGGAACATGACGGCGATCAGGCGCGGACCGACTCCGTCCGGGCCGGGTCAGCCGGCGGCCCCCGTGGGCGCCGGCATCTGGGGGACGCGGGTCCACCGTTTGTTGACGCGGGTCGGCGTCGGGGTCGGGGTGGCCGTCGGCGTGGGGGCCGGCGGGCGGGTCGCCGTCGGAGCGGGCGTCGGCGTGGCCGTGGCCGCCGGCGTGGCCGTCGGCGTG
>DAOMFB010000065.1:0-10430 GCA_035429585.1 Thermoanaerobaculia bacterium | reverse complement strand
GACGAGGCCGTCGCCCTCGGGACGAACGACCCGATGGCCGCCGTCGAGAAGGCCAAGGCCATCAAGGAGAAGGCCGCCGAGCTCGTCGCGTCGCTCGCCGCCGCCCCGGCGCCGGCCGCTCCGGCCGCTGCCGCCAAGGCCCCGGCCAAGAAGAAGTAGCTTCCGGCCGACCCCGGAACGGAGCGGGCCCGCGGAGCGATCCGCGGGCCCGTTTTCCTTTCGGGCTACTCGACGGAGTCGACCGGCTCGGGCCGGTCGCGCCGGTACGACGCTTCCCGGTCGAGGACCGTCAGCGTGTCGGCGTAGAGGTCCTCGGCTTCCTCCCGCGAGTTCCCGATGACGGTGAGCCCCAGCTTTCCGTGCTGCGACAGGGCTCCGATCATGTGGAAGAGGACGCCCGTCTCGGTGATCGGGCTGTAGTGAAGGCCGTTCGCCGTGAGGACGTCGATCAGGTCCTCCGGCAGGAGGCCGCGATATCTCGGCGACGAGAGGTTGTCGGTCGAGCGGTAGTACTTCGGGTGCCCCGACGGCGTGACGAAGAGGCCGCTCTCCCGGGCCACGGCGCCCCCGGTGAGGAACTGCAGGGCGAGGAAGGGATGGGTCGTGCCCCCCTTCCGGAGGTTGATCTCGATGCCGAAGACCTGCCAGCCGCCTCCCTCCGCCGGGCGGACGACGAAGTCGATGCCGAACCGGCCGATGACCCCCTCCCGAGAGAGGACCTCGCCGACGCGGAGCCCCGCCTCGCCGATCTCGCGCCGGTACGACTGGCGCGCCGGGAAGCGGCAGCCGAGGTAGAGTTGGCCCCCCGGCCCGCCGAGGATCTGGTCGTGCGTGGAAAGGAGGACCGGCCGGCCGTTCGGCTCGATCAGGAGCTGGGCGCTCGGGGAGGCGCGCTCCTCCCCCTCGAGGAACTCCTCGACGACGCCTCCCATCCTCCCGAACTTCGTGAAGAACGTGTCGAAGTTCTCCGTGGCGACCGGGAACTCGAGCCGGAAGAGGGCGCCGGCCAGGGCGTCGCGCCCCTCCTCCGGCGGGTACCGGAAGACGACGTTCCCTTCTCCCGAGAAGCTCGCGTTCAGCTTGACGACGGCTCTCTTCAGGCCGGGCTTCATCCGCCGGAGCTCCGCGAGGGCCTCCAGGGCGTCCGTGGGCGTCCAGAGCTCCTCGAAGCCCGTCGGCGTGGCGATCCCCGCCTCGCGGAAGACCTTCCGGCTCCCCGACTTCGTGCCGAGATGCGTGAGGGCGGGGTCGCATCCGAAGAGGGGGATGTCGAGGAGAGCGGCGAGGCGCCGCTCGAGCGGCGTGGAGTTGAAGACCGTCAGGAACGCGCGTCCGGGATCCGGGACCCCGGCCCGGATCCGGTCGATGAGCCGCGGCCTCTCGAGGATCTTCTCCGTGAGCGCCCGGGGCGAGGAGTCGTAGGCGCAGAGGAGCGTCAGGCGCGACCGCGCGTGGCTGGCCGGGATGCCGGCGAGGAGCTGGAGGTAGTACTCGAGGACGAGCGGATGGACCGGCTGCGAGGTGACGTAGACGAGACGCGCGCGCGGGTTCCGCAGGCGCATGAGGAGGAAGAGGAGCCGCTCCTCGTAGAACGCGGCCCCCGGGATCTTCCGGAGCTCCCCCTGGTCGAGCGTGAGCGACGGGACGACGACCGACGTGTAGGCGGACTCGCCCGTGTTCCCGCCGATCGTCTCCCAGACCTCGCGCATCTGCCCCTTCAGCCGCTGGAACCGGGCGATCTCGCGCTCCGGCGTCAGCTCGGGGTAGAAGGTCTCGTCCATCGGCGGCTCCATTATGGCGGCAGCGCGGGAAAACGAAGGCGGCCGCGAAGGCCGCCTTCGGTGCCGCCGGAGGACCGCGGGCCTAACGGCTGGCGAGGACGCCGGGCTCGGCCGGCGACTTCGCCGCCGACTTCGTCCACTTCTTCAGGATCTCGACGACGTTCTCCCCGATCCGGAGGAGGTTCTCCCGGGAGGAGCCTCCCACGTGCGGCATCAGGACGACGTTCGGAGCCGACAGGAGGGGGCTCTTCGGGTCGGGCGGGTCGGAGAGGTAGACGTCCGTCGCGTAGGCGGCGACCTTGCCGCTCTTCAGGGCCTCGGCCATGTCCTCTTCGGCGACGACCTTCCCGCGCGCGGTGTTCACGATGACGACGCCGTTCTTCATCTGCGCGAACGCCTGCCGGTTCAGCATCCCGCGGGTCTCCGGCGTCAGCGGCAGGTGGACGCTGATGTAGTCCGCCTTCGCGTAGAGCTCCTCCGGCTCGTCCAGCAGCTCGGCGAGGGCGTGGTTCGGGATGTAGTGGTCGTACGCGACGACCTTCATGCCGAAGGCGAGCGCCCGGCGCGCCACCTCCGTGCCGATGAGCCCGGCGCCGAGGAGGCCGAGCGTCTTGCCGAACAGCTCCGTCCGCTTCAGCTCCTTCTTCAGCCACTTGCCGTCCTTCATCGAGTTGTGTCCCTCGATGAGGCGGTTCGGGACCGCCAGCATCAGGGCCATCGTCAGCTCGGCCACGGCCACCGAGGACGCCCGCGGAGTGTTCTTGACCTCGATCCCCTTCTCCCGGCACGCCTCGATGTCGACGTTGTCGAGGCCGACGCCGCCCCGGATGACGAGCTTCAGCTTCGGAGCGCCGGCGAGGTACTCCCGGGTGACCTTCGTCTTGGAGCGGATGAGCACGACGTCGGCGTCCGGGAGCTGGTTCACGTCGGTGGTCGCCTCCCCGAACGGGGCGAGCTTCTTCGGGAGGGACTCGTCGAACGAATCGGCCAGCAGGATCTTCATGTCTGAAACCTCCATGTCTCTCCCGGAAAAGTTAGCGAAGGATTCCAGCCGGCCCCATGAGTCATTGGAATCAGGGGACCCGTCCCGTCCCGGCGCCGGTGGGGCCCTAGCGGCCGCTCCGGAGGATTCCCAGCGCGTCGCCGAGGCCCGCCGGCGCCTCCGGCTCGCCCTCGCGGGCCTCCGCCTCGACCGTCTCGTCCCCCTCGCCCGGGGCCAGGAAGAGGTTGCGCTCGAGGCCGTGCTGCCTCGTGTACATCTCGTAGTAGCGCCCCCGCGCCGCGTAGAGCGCGTCGTGCGTCCCGCGCTCGACGACGCGGCCGTCCTCCACCACGAGGATCTGGTCGGCCCGCCGGATCGTGGAGAGGCGGTGGGCGATGACGAAGGTCGTCCGCCCCTTCATCAGGACGGCCAGCCCCTCCTGGATCATCGCCTCGGACTCCGTGTCGAGCGAGGAGGTCGCCTCGTCGAGGATCAGGATGCGGGGGTCGGCCAGGAGCGCGCGGGCGATCGAGACGCGCTGGCGCTGGCCGCCCGAGAGCTTGACGCCCCGCTCGCCCACGACCGTCTCGTACCCGTTCTCGAACCGCTCGGCGAACTCGTCCACCCGGGCGACGCGGCAGGCGGCGACGATCTCCTCGAGGGTCGCGTCCGCCTTCGAGAAGGCGACGTTCTCCTGGATCGTTCCGTCGAAGAGGAACGACTCCTGCAGGACGACGCCGAGAACCGTCCGGTAGGAGTCGAGCCGGACCGTCGACAGGTCGACGCCGTCCACGAGAATCCGGCCGGAGTGGGGCGTCGCGAACGCCGCGACGAGGCTGATGATCGTCGACTTGCCGGAGCCCGACGGCCCGACGAGCGCCGTGACCGTCCCGGGCGCCGCCTCGAAGGAGACCCCGTGGAGGACCTCCTTCCCCTCGGCGTACGAGAACCGGACGTCCTCGAACACCACCCGCCCTTCGACCGGGGAGAGCGCCACCACCCGCTTCGGGTCCTCGTCCTCCGGGCGCTCGCGAAGGAGCTCGCGCGTCCGCTCGAGGCCGGCCAGCGCTTCGGTCAGCTGCGTCCCGATGGAGACGATCTGAAACATCGGCGCGACGAGGAAGCCGAGGAAGAGCGTGTACGTGAAGAAGCCGCCCAGCGTCAGCGTGCCGGCGAGGATCTGCCGCGTCCCGACGAACATGACCGTGGCCCCGATGACGCCGAGGAGGAGCGTGGAGGAGAGGCTCATGACCGAGGTCGCCGTCAGGGTCTTCAGCACGTTCTCGAGGAGCCGCTGGACCCCGTGGGAGAAGACCGAGGCCTCGCGGGTCTCCGCGTGGTACCCCTTGACGACGCGGACGCCGCCGAGCGTCTCGTTCAGCCGTCCCGTCACGTCGGCATAGATCTTGGAGCGCTCGCCGAAGATCGGCCGGATCGTCGAGAAGGCGATCTGGAGGGCGACCCCCGTGACGACGAGGAACGTGAAGGCGAGCGTCGTCATCGTCGCGGAGATCCGGAAGAGGACGACGAGCGCGATCGCCGCCGTCAGGAGGCCCCCGGCGAACTCGACGAGGCCCGTCCCGATGAGGTTCCGGAGCCCCTCGACGTCCGACATGATCCGCCAGATCAGCGTGCCCGTCTTGTTCGCGTCGTAGAAGGCCACGGGGAGCCGCCCGACGTGCTCCTGCACCTTCCGCCGCATGTCGGCGATCAGCCGCTGCGCCGACTTCGAGAGGAGCTGCGTCAGGGCGAAGGAGGTGACGCCCTGAACGGCCGTCGCCAGGACGATGAAGCCGAGGAGCGGGAACAGAAGGTCGTGCTGGCCCTTCCCGATGACGTCGTCGATCAGGTACTTGGCCGAGGCGGGCAGCACGAGCCCGGAGACACGATTGATCCCCATCAGGACGAGTCCGCCGGCGAGGAGGCCGCGCCGGGGCTTGAGCAGCACCCAGATGTCCGGAAGCAGCGCGACGAGGCGCTCCCCCTTCGACTTCTTGACGCTCTTCGGCTCGTCCTTCCGGTTCTTCCGCCCGCCCGACCACTCGCCGCCCGGCAGGCTGCCCATCGGGTTCTTGACCCCTCTCACGCCCCCTCCGCGGCGGATTCCGAGAACGTCACGCCGCGCATGCCGAGGCCCGCGACCATGGCCTCCCAGAGCTCCGGCCGCCGGCCGAGCGCCTCCGGCGGGAAGACGCCCGGCTCCGCGAAGCGCCCCTCGGCGAGCCATCCGGCCGCGATGACGCACGGGAAGCCCGTCGTCCGGGCCATCGAGGTCGCGCCCGTGACCGGGTCGGTGCGGTCGAAGAGGTCGTAGGTCAGGCGCGTCCGGACCCCGGCCTTCGTTCCGTCGCAGATGACGCGGAGCAGCGTGAACTCCTCCTCCTCCTCGGGCCGCTTCCAGGCCCTGAAGAGGAGGAGCTCGGTCAGGGCGCGCGGGGCGACCCGGACGCCGCCCGCCTCGGCGGGCTCGCCCGAGAAGAACCCGGCGTCCCGGAGGGCGCGCATCAGGGCGGCGTGCCCCGGGTAGCGGAGGGTCTTCTCGGCGAGGTTCCGCGCCCGGGTCGTGACGAGGAGCGTCCGGAGGCCGTCGGTGTTGAAGCCCTCCAGCGTCCCGACCACCGGGAAGTCGATCTCCTCCGGCTCCGAGAGGGCCGGCTTCACGACGGTCCGCCCGTTCTCCCGGATCCGCGCCGGGCGCGTGTATTCCTCGATGACGTCGGTGCCCGAGAAGACCACCCGGTACTCGAAGGGCTTCACGCGGCGGAACGGCAGCCCGCCGACGTAGATCCGGATCGTCTCCGGCTCGTCGAGCAGGCTCTCGGCGCGCCCCGCGGCCAGGTTCGAGAGCCCGGGGGAGACGCCGCAGTCGACCAGGGCCGGGACCCCGGCCTCCTTCGCCAGCGCGTCGAGGGTGAGCGGGTCCTCCGGGAAGAAGGAGATGTCGGCGGCCGGCTTTCGCGCTTCGAGCACGGCCCGCAGGGCCGCGTGGCCGATCGACCCGGGGACGGCCCCGACGACGACGTCCGCGCCCGACGCCGCCCGGGAAACCTCCCTGGAGGACGCCAGGTCGGCGCGGCGCGTGGCGAGGCGCGGAAGACCTGCGAGGGCGCCGAGGGCCTCGGCGTCGCGGTCGTAGGCGGTGACCTCGAAGCGCCCGTCGGCCGCAAGCTCCTTCGCCATCAGAGAGCCGACGAGGCCCGCGCCGAGGACGGCGATCTTCTTCATCCGGACCCTCCCCAGATCTCCTCGAAGAGACGGTAGCTGGTCTCCCGCATGCCGAGCCGACGGTAGGTCGCCTGGGCGGCCGCGTTCTCCCTCTCGACGTAGAGGCGGAGGCCGCGGACCCCCCCGTCGGAGAGCGCCCTCGAGCGGACGTGGGCGTGGAGAGCGCGGTAGGCGCCCCGCCCGCGGCACTCCGGACGGACGTAGACGCTCTGGATCCACCAGACGACGCCGTTGCGCCAGTCGCTCCACTCGAAGGTGATCATCAACTGCCCGACGACCCGCCCGTCCTCCTCCGCCACGAGGTAGAGGCCGAGGTCGGGGCGCGAGAGGAGCGTTCCGACGCCGGCGCGGATCGTCGCCGGGTCGAGGGCCTTCCCCTCGGTCTCGACGGCCATCGCCTCGTTGAACGACGCGATCGTCTCGGCGTCGGCGGCGGCTGCGGGTCGGATCGTCGGCATCGGGTTCCCGGGGGATCTTGCCATGCGGGGCCGGCCGGGGCGGTCGGGGCGCTCTCGCCTATCATTCCTCTCCGTGGATCTCGCGGCCCCCTTCTCTCCCGAGCGTCTCGCCCGGGTCGCCGGCCTGTCGCGGGAGACGGTGATCGTCTCCCCGACGTTCCGGGAAGCCGAGACGATCGCGGACCATGCGGAGGCCGTCTTCCGCGTGCTGCCCGAGGCGACGCTCCTCGTGGTGGACGACGACTCGCCCGACGGGACGGCCGACGTCGTCGAGTCTCTCCGCGCGCGCCACCCACGGCTCCACCTGCTCCGCCGGCCGCCCCCCCGGAGCTTCACCGGCTCCTACAAGGACGGGATCGCGTGGGCGATCGAGAAGGGGTTCAGCCGCGTCGTCTCGATGGACGCCGACGGGTCTCACGCCGCCGACTTCCTCCCCCTCCTCCTCGACCTGTCCCACGACGCCGACGTCGTCGTCGGCTCTCGGTACCTCTACGGCGTCAGCGTCCTCAACTGGCCGCTCCGCCGCGTCCTTCTCTCGGCGTTCGCGAACATCTACGCCCGGATCATCACGGGCGTTCCGATCGACGACCTGACGAGCGGCTTCTGCTGCTACCGGACCGAGATGCTCCGGCGGATCGGGCTGGAGAACCTCCGGTCTTCCGGCTACGCGTACCAGATCGAGATGAAGTACCGCATCTGGCGCGCCTCCGGACAGCTCGCCGAGACGAACATCCTCTTCGTGGAGCGCCGGAAGGGGACCTCGAAGATCTCCTCGGGCCGCGTCCTCGAGGGGGTGGCCCGCCCCTTCTGGTGCCGGATCTTCCTCCCCGGGAAGCCGGTGGAGCCGAAGCGTCCCATCAAGAAGGGATGGGAGTCCTGGGACGAGTGGGGAGCGCCGCTCTGAGGCCTCTCCGGGGAACGGCGTCGCGGTGAGCGGCTTCGACCGGTGGCCGCTCGGGCTCAAGCTGCCCCTCTACCGGGCGTTTCACGCCTTCGGACGGCCCAGGCTGCTCCCGGTCAACCTGACCGTCAGCGTCACGTACACCTGCCCCTCGCGCTGCAAGACGTGCGACATCTGGCAGAAGAAGGTCCCCGACTTCTCCCTCGACGAATACGAGAGGACCTTCCGGTCGATCGAGGGCGTTCCCGTCTGGGTGACGGTCTCCGGCGGCGACCAGTTCGTCCGCTCGGACCTGCCCGAGCTCTTCGCCCTGATCCGCGGGATCCTGCGGCCGAAGATCATCAATCTCCCGATGAACGGGCTCCTGACGAAGCAGATCGAGAAACAGCTCCCCGGCATCGTCGAGGCGAGCCGCGGGTCGAAGCTGATCCTGAACCTGTCGCTGGACGACGTCGGCCCGAAGCACGACGAGATCCGCGGCGCCCGCGACAACTGGGACAAGATGATGGCGACGCGGGAGCTCGCCCTCTCGCTGCAGAGGTCGAACCCCCACGTCACGGTCGGCATCCACACGGTCATCAGCACGCACAACGTCCACCGGATCCCGGAGATCCACCGGGAGCTGAAGAAGCTCGGGCCCGACTCGTACATCACCGAGATCGCGGAGGAGCGGGTCGAGCTGAAGACGATCGGCAAGGCGATCACGCCGGGCGCGGCCGAGTACGCCGCCGCCGCGGACTACCTGATCGCGGAGATGCGGCGGAACCGCTCGCGGCACCCGATGGGGCGGCTCGTGGAGAGCTTCCGGCTGGAGTACTACCGGCTCGTGAAGGAGTACCTCGAGAGACGGGAGCAGATCATCCCCTGCTACGCCGGCTGGGCCTCGGCGCAGATAGCGCCCGACGGCTACGTGTGGGGGTGTTGCATCCGGGCCGAGTCGGTCGGCGGCCTGCGCGAGAACGGCTACGACTTCCCGAAGGTCTGGTTCTCGCCGGAAGCCGACCGGTTCCGCCGAAGCGTCGCCAACCGCGAATGCGCCTGTCCCCTCGCGAACGCGAGCTACACGAACATGCTGATGTCGCCTCCGGCTCTCGCGAGAGTCGCGCGGAACTGGGTCGGCGGTCGGTAGGCGCTCCGGACCGGCGGGGCCTTTCTTCTAAACTCTCCGGGATGAGAGTCGTCGCGGGGATCACGGCCTGCAACGAGGAGCGGACCATCGGGCCGCTTCTCGACGCGCTCCTCGCCGCCCGCCCCGCCGGAAGCCCGATCGAGAAGATCATCGTCGTCTCGAGCGCCTGCCGGGACGGGACCGACGGGATCGTCCGGGAATTCGCGGCCCGGGACTCGCGGGTGACCCTCATCGCCGAGCCGGTCCGGCGCGGCAAGGCGGCGGCCATCAACACCTTCCTGGCCGCGCGTCCCCGGGAGACGGACGTGACCGTGATCGCGAGCGCGGACGTCCTGCCTTTCCCCGGGGCGACGGAGTCGATCGTGGCCGCCTTCGCCGACCCCGCAGCCGGGATGGCGGGAGGCCGGCCGGTTCCGCAGAACGAGGGACGCTCCCTGACCGACCGGATGGCGCAGCTGATGTGGGACCTTCACGATCGAATGGCCCGCCGGAGCCCCAAGCTCGGCGAGCTCGTCGCGTTCCGGTCGTCCCTCGTGTCCGCCATCGACGAGGAGAGCCCGGTGGACGAGAGCTCCCTCGAGGCCGCGATTCGGGCGAAGGGGGCGCGACTGGTCTACGTCCCCGAGGCCCGGATCGCGAACCGCGGTCCCGCCACGATGCGCGAGTGGATGTCGCAGCGCCGCCGGATCGCCTTCGGACACCTCTGGCTGAAGCGGCGGACCGGCTACTCCGTCTCGACCGGGGCGGGCGCCCGCGTCCTGCCGGTCTGGCTCGCGGCCGTGGCGCCCCGACCGGACCGGTGGATCCCCGGAGCCGCCCTCGTCGTGACGGAGGTCGTGGCGCGGTGGCAGGCCCGCCGCGACCTCGCGCGCGGCTCGAAGGACTACGCCGTCTGGACCATCGCCGAGAGCACCAAGGCCGGAACGGGCGCGCCGAAGCCGTGACGTCCCGAGCGCTCAAGGGGGGTCTGGCTCTTCTCGCGGGCGCCGCGGCGTTCTGGCTCTGGTGGAGGACGTTCGACGGTCCCGAGGTGGCGGCCCGCGTGCTCCGCGCCGACCTCCGCCTCGTTCTCTCCGGGGTCGGCCTCATGGCGGCGGCGCAGCTCTTCCGGCTCCTCCGCTGGCACGTCCTGCTCCAGCGCGTCGGCGCGATCCCCCTCGGACGGACGTTCCGCCTGCTCTACGCCAGCGACCTCCTGAACAACCTCCTCCCGGTCAAGGTCGCCGACGTCGGCCGTGCGGTGGCGCTGGCGAACGGGAGCCCGGACTTCACCATCGGCTCCGCCACGGCCTCGATGGTCGTCGACCGCCTCTACGGCATCCTGGCGCGGATCCTGACCCTCGCCCTCCTCCCGCTCGTCCCGTCGCAGCTCCCGACGAGCCTCCGGCTCTCGGTCGGGCTCTTCACCGGAGTTCTCGTCGCGGCGGCGGCCCTGCTCCTCGCGTGGAGCCGCCACGGCGACCACTTCGCACGCCTCCTCTCTCCGCTCCTCAGGATCGTGCCGCTCCGCGCGCGGGAGCCCGTGGCCGGAACGCTCTGCTCCTTCGCGGACGCCACCGTGACCCTCGGGATCCGTCCCGCTCTCGCGGCGAGGCTCCTCGCCCTCTCGCTCGCGTCGCTCGCGGCCCAGGCGGCGGGCCTTGCCGTCCTCTTCCTCGCGGCGGGGCACCGCCTCCCGGTCGCCGTGGCGCTCGTCGGGACGGCCCTGCTCGACCTCCTCGCCGTCGTTCCGGCGCCGCCGGCCGGCGTCGGCTCGGCCGAGTGGTACGGCACCCTCGTCTTCGCGACCGCGCTCGGCCAGCCCACGGGCCCGACCGCCGCCGCGGCTCTCCTCTACCACGCCGTCTGGCTCCTGCTGGTCTTCGTGGCCGGCGGCCTCTCGGTCTCGGCCGTGCGTGAAATGCTGCCCCGAGGGGCCGAGGTGAAGCCGTGATTGCCGTCGTCGGCGCCGACG
>DAOMFB010000064.1:0-10460 GCA_035429585.1 Thermoanaerobaculia bacterium | reverse complement strand
TCCCCTGCCAGAGACCGATCTCCCGGCGGAGGTGCGGGGCGTCGCTCAGACTCGACGGCCTACCGCTTGAGGACGTCCTTGGCGATCGTGTTGAGCTGCATGAAGGAGGTTCCCTCGTAGATCTTCCCGATCTTGGAATCGCGGAAGAGCTTCTCCAGCGGGTAGTCCTTCACGTAGCCGTAGCCGCCCAGGATCTCGAGCCCGCGCGAGGTGCAGTACTCGGCCACTTCGGAGGCCTTGAGCTTCGCGATGGCCCCCTCGCGGGCGAAGGGCTTCCCCGCCTCCTTCAGTCGCGCCGCGTTGTAGACGGCGAGACGGGCGCACTCGATCTCCATGTCCATCCGGGCGAGGTCGTGCTGGATGGCCTGGAACTCGGCGATCGACTTGCCGAACTGGACCCGCTCCTTCGCGTACTTCGCCGCGTAGTCGAGGGCCGCCCGCGCGATCCCCACCATCTGGGCCCCGATGCCGATCCGCCCCTCGTTGAGCGTCTCGATGGCGATCTTGTACCCCTCGCCGACGTTCCCGACGACGTTCTCCTCCGGCACCTCGAGGTCCTCGAAGGAGAGGGCGAGCGTCGAGGAGGCCCGGATGCCGAGCTTGTCCTCCTTCTTCCCCTTGCCGAACCCCTTCCAGCCGGCCTCGACGAGGAAGGCGGTGATCCCGCGGTACCCCTTCGAGCGGTCGGCGTTCGCGAAGACGAGGAAGAGCTCGGCCTCGAGGCCGTTCGTGATCCAGAGCTTGCCGCCGTTCAGGACCCAGCGGTCCCCGGTCTTCGTCGCCGTCGTGGCGAGCGCGAAGGCGTCGGAGCCCGAGCCGGCCTCGGACAGCGCGTAGGAGCCCACCTTCGACTGGGCGAGCTGCGGGAAGTACTTCCGCTTCAGGGCGGGGCTGGCCCACCGGAGGAGAGCGTTGTTCACGAGCGTGTTCTGGACGTCGACGACCACGGCGCAGGCGGCGTCGACGCGGGCCAGCGCCTCGATGACGGCGATCGACGTCGTGAAGTTCAGGCCGAGCCCGCCGTACTCCTCCGGGATCTCGATCCCCATCAGGTCCAGCTCGAAGAACTTCCGGACCAGGGCCGGGTCCATCAGGTTCGCCCGGTCCATCTCCATCGACTTCGGGGCGATCTCCTCGAGGGCGAACGCGTGGACGTTCTCGGCGATCTCCTCCTCGTGCGGCTGGAGGATCGAGACGGGCGAAACGGCCGCGGCGGCCGGTGCGATTTCCGTGACGGTCATGTCAAATTTGCCTCCGGCGGAAGGATAGCGAAAAAAACGGGGGGCCGAAGCCCCCCGTTCTCCCGGGCGTTCCCGGAACGGCTAGAAGGTGAGACGCGCCCCCCACTTCAGCTGGTAGCGCGACCGGACGTCCTGGGTCGTGTACTGCTTCCCCTCGGCGAGCGCGCCCGAGGAGACCGTGTAGATCGGCTTGCTCGTCGCCGAGTCGATCCCCGAATAGGCGACGCCGACGTAGGTCTGGTTCTGGACGTACCGGAGGAGGCCCTTGTCGTGGTCGATCAGGTTGATGAGGTTCAGGATCTCGAACGAGAGCTGGACGTTCACCACCGAGATCGGGAGCGTCACGTCGTAGTGGAAGTCGAGCGTGTGGATCCACGGAGCGTCGAGCGCGTTGCGCGGCATGGTCCGGCCGCGGAACTGGTCGAGGCCCGTCGTCGACAGGAAGGTGTTCCACTGGTCCTCGGTCGGAGCCCCCGCCCCCTTCCAGACGATGTCGCTGTAGCTCTTCGGCACGAAGATGAGGTCGTTGTTCGCGGTCCCGTCGCCGTTCGGATCGCCGCTCATCAGGATCGAGTAGGGCTGCCCCGACATCGCCGTGAAGACGAGGCCGAAGTTGTGGGTCAGCGGCCCGGTCTTCAGGTTCTGCGTCGCGACGACCGTGAAGCGGTCCGGCACCTCGAAGAAGGACCGGGTGAGCTGCGGCGTGTAGATGTCGCCGTTCGTCGTCTGGAACTGCCAGTTCGAGTAGGCGACGCTGGAGGTTCCCTCGAAGCCGGCCTTCGAGTTCATGTAGGCGTACGCGCCGGAGAGGTAGAGGCCGAACGGGAAGCGCTTCTCGAGCTGCACCGTCAGGTCCTGCTGCTCGCCCCGGTTCGTGTTGGAGAGGTAGACCATGTCGTTGAAGGCCGTGCTCAGCTTCTTGTAGGTGGGGGCGCCGTAGAACGTCGTCCCCCCGGTCGGGATCCTGTTGATGTTGTAGTAGAAGATGTCCTTCAGCGTCTTCGTGAACATGAACTCCACGGTCCCGTGGATCCCCCAGGGCAGCTCACGGTCGTAGCCGAGCGTCGTCCGGAGGACCGAGGGGAACTTGAAGCTCGTGTCGATCCCGTTGACCGTGATCGCGGAGCTTCCGGGCGGGAAGTTCTTCGGCGGGTTGTTCGGATCCGGGTTGAACGCGACGTTGCTCGCGGAGAGGTTCGAGATCTCGACGCCCGTGTTCCCGTAGACGTTCGAGATCCAGACGAACGGCGTGCGGCCGGCGAAGACGCCGATGCCGCCGCGCACCTGGTCCTTCCCCGAGGTGCCCGGGGCCCAGTTGAACCCGAGGCGGGGCGAGAACATGAGCATGTTGCTCGGCATGTCGCTCGTGTTCACCCCGAAGGTGGAGTAGACGAGCGGGTTGTAGGTCGGGCTGTCGGGGAGCCGCGGAAGGTCGAACCGGACGCCGAGGTTCAGGTTCAGGCTGTTGCTGACCCGCCACTGGTCCCCGACGTAGAGGCCCCACTGCTGGGCGGAGAACTTCGTCGGCCGGCGCGGGTCGGCTCCGTTGGCGAACTGGACCTGGTACCGCTGGGCCGTCCCCTTCTCGAAGTCGGCGACGCTGGCGAAGAAGTAGGTTCCGTAGACGTCCTGGATGAAGAGGTTCTCGAACTTGAAGAACTCGTTGTGCGTTCCGATCGTGATCGTGTGGTCGCCCTTGATGAGCGTGTAGTCGTCCGTGACCTCGAGGATGTCCTGGTTGAGCGAGTTGGCTCCGGAGGAGCGCTCGGTCCCGGCCGCCAGGTCCCACGTGTTGTTGCCGGTGCACGTCGAGAAGCCGGTCTTGCAGATGTAGACCGACGGGAACTGCACGGGCACCGCGCGGCTGTCGCGGATCGTCTGGTAGCCGACGCGGCCCTGGTTGAACGAGTTGGCGCCGAAGACGCTGTTGACCTGCAGCACCATCGAGTTCGTCTTGTCGGTGATGTTGTAGCCGTTGGTCTCGAAGCCGTACGCGTTGGCGTCGCGCTGCGTGTTGACGCCGCTGATGGCGTTCACGTAGTTGTAGCGGAACGTGGCCTGGTTGGAATCGTTGATGTTGAAGTCGAGCCGCCCGAAGATGAGGGTGCTGTTGATCGGCTTGTTGTAGTCGCCGAGCGAGCCCGGATCGTAGTTGTACTTGCTCGTCAGGAGCGCCTTGAAGGCGGCCGCCTGCGCCGTGTTGGGGTAGCTGTTGACCGTCGAGCCGTCGGCGGACCCGTTGGTCGGCACCGAAGACTCGTTCCTCTCGCCGGAGCCGAAGAAGAAGAGGCGGTCCTTCAGGATCGGCGCGCCGAGGCTGCCGCCGTACTGCGTCTGGCTGAAGGAGGCCACCGGCTGGTACTTGGCGGGGCCGTAGGGCTGCGGAACGTCCTTCCCGATGTAACTCTGGTCCCGGGTGAAGCCGTAGGCGGAGCCGTGGAACTCGTTCGACCCGCTCCGCGTGATCATGTTGATGGCGCCGCCGGTGAACCCGCTCTGCTTGATGTCGTAGGGCGAGACGGCGACCTGGAGCTCCTGGATGGCCTCGAACGAGATCGGCTGCGTGTCCGTCTGGCCCCCCGGCGTGCCGGTCGTGGAGAGGCCGAAGAGGTCGTTGTTGACCGCGCCGTCGATCTGGATCGTGTTGTACCGGTTGTTCTTCCCGGACACGGAGATGTTCGTCTGGGTCGAGTCGTTCGCCGCCACGTTGACGTAGGGGTTCGCGCGGGCGAAGTCCTGGAACTGCCGGCGGATCGTCGGCAGGGACTTGATCTCGTCGGAGGTGAACGCCTCGTCGGAGCCCATCCGGGTCGGGCTGATGAGCGGCTGGGCCTGGGCCGTGACCGTCACGCTCTCCGCCTTCGTCTCGATGTCCAGCTCGAAGGTGACGTAGCGCTTCTCGCCGAGCGTGATGACGATGTTCTTCATCGTCTCGGTCCGGAACCCGCCGATCTTCGCGGTCACCGTGTAGGGGCTGCCGACGCGGACGTTCAGGATCGTGAACCGTCCGGTCGAGGAGGTCACCGCGGTGTAGTGCGTCCCGGTGGGGACGTGGACGGCCTCCACCGTCACGCCGGGGATCGGGCTCTTGTCCGATTTCATCGTGACGATGCCCTGAAGGCTGCCGCTCGTCTCCTGGCCGAGGGCGCTCGCCGCCGGCAGGAGAAGGACCAGGACGGCGGCCGCTGCCGCCAGGAGGGAACGCGTTCGATTCATAGACACCTCTCTCCTTCGAATGTGAATGGAATTCGCCCGATTCCGGGAACGCCGCGCACGGGCTGCGGTCCCGGCACACTGCTCGATTTCGGGATGCTCCGCCTTCATCGGCCGGGCGGAGCCTATGTCAGGAGGCCGGCTCCGTCCATACTTCTGGCAGGTTCTCGGGGGGCGAATTTCGGATCCTATCAGGCCCGTCCGCGGCCCCCGCCGGACGGCCCGGTTGCGCGCCCGGGAGCCTCGTCTAGACTCTTCGGCACGGGGGAAGACATGACGACCGACCAGAGCTTTCTCGCGACCGTGAACCGGAACTTCGACGCCGCCGCCGCGTTTCTGCACTATCCGAAGGGCCTCCTGGAGCAGATCCGCGTCTGCAACAGCGTCTACAAGTTCCACTTCCCCATCCGGCTCGAGAACGACGAGGGCTACGAGGTCATCGAGGCCTGGCGCGCCGAGCACAGCCACCACAAGCTCCCGGTGAAAGGGGGGATCCGCTACTCCCCCGACGTGAACGAGGACGAGGTGCTGGCCCTCGCGGCGCTCATGACGTTCAAGTGCGCCATCGTCGACGTCCCGTTCGGCGGGGCGAAGGGGGGCATCAAGGTCGATCCCCGGAAGACCTCGCCGGTGCAGCTCGAGCGGATCACGCGCCGCTACACGGCCGAGCTCTGCAAGAAGAACTTCATCGGCCCCGGGATCGACGTCCCGGCGCCCGACTACGGGTCGGGTCCCCAGGAGATGGCCTGGATCGCGGACACCTACGAGATGTTCCACACGGGCGAGATCGACGCCGGGGGCTGCGTCACGGGGAAGCCGGTCTACCTCGGCGGCATCCGCGGGCGGAAGGAGGCCACCGGGCGCGGCGTCTACTTCGGCGTCCGCGAGTGCACGAACGACGCCGAGCTGATGAAGGCGCTGGGTCTCTCCACCGGCCTCGCCGGCAAGCGCGCCGTCGTCCAGGGGCTCGGGAACGTCGGCTACCACGCGGCGAAGTTCCTCCAGGAGGGGGGCGCCGTCGTCGTCGGTCTGGCGGAGTGGGAAGGGGCCGTGGCGAACCCGAAGGGGATGGACGTCGACGCCGTCGTGGCGCACCGGAACGCCCGGAAGTCGATCAAGGGCTTCCCCGGCGCGACGGACCTCGCGACGAGCGAAGAAGCCCTCTTCCTCGACTGCGACATCCTCGTCCCGGCCGCGCTCGAGAACGTCGTGACCGCCGCGAACGCGGCGCGGGTGAAGGCGAAGATCGTGGCCGAGGGGGCCAACGGCCCCGTCACGGCCGACGCGGACGCCATCCTCCGGAAGAAGGGCGTCGTCGTCCTCCCCGACATGTACCTGAACGCGGGCGGGGTCACGGTCTCCTACTTCGAGTGGCTCAAGAACCTCTCGCACGTCCGCTTCGGCCGGATGGAGAAGCGGTACGAGGAGACCGCCTACGCCCGGATGGTGAAGTCGCTGGAGACCACCACGGGCAAGACCCTGAAGGACGCCGAGCGGGCCCTCCCCGCGAAGGGCGCCGACGAGGAGGACCTCGTGAACTCGGGCCTCGACGAGACGATGATCACGGCGTACCGCGAGATCCGCGAGGTCCAGCGGCGCTTCCCGGCGGTCCCGGACCTCCGCTGCGCGGCGTTCATCTCGGCGATCGACAAGATCGCCCAGAGCTACATGTCGCTCGGGATCTTCCCGTAGGGACGCGTCAGCCGGCGGGCCGGCCCGACGGGGGCGAGAGGAACCCCACGGCCCGGTCCGCGTCCGCGTCCATGACGACCCGGAGGACCAGCCCGTTCGTGGCGCGGGGGACGTCGACGACGCGGACGACGCCGTCGAGGTCGGCGAACTCGGGCGCCAGCTCGGCCAGGGAGTTCGGGGCCGTCCGGAGGAAGTCCTCGCCGAACAGGATGTCCGGGTCGTCCGGGAAGAGCGGCAGGTAGCGGATCGACGCCTCGACGAGGTCCTGGAAGAAATGCGTCCCGAAGGAGAGGTCCGGGACGTAGCCGCCGCGCCGGCGGGCGACCTCGACGAGGACCGCCGTGTTGTTGATGTCCGAGTAGCCGACGGGGACCCCGAGCTTCACGTCGCCGCGGCTCCCCCACCGCCCCGGCCCGATGAGGACGAAGCGGCGCTTCGGGAGGGCCTTGTTCAGCCGTCCGACGGCCCGGCCCACCCGCTTCAGGGACGCCAGGTCCGGGAGCGCGTGGTACCCGTCGGGGTCGACGTAGACGATGTGGGTGAGCTCCGGGACCCGGCCGTGCGAGACGAACTTCCTCGCCTCGAAGACGACCCGCGCCGGCACCAGGTCGCGGGGGATCGGCTCCGAGGCCTCGGCGTCCGCGAAGCTCTGGGGACGGCACTGCAGGAGGTAGAGGTTCTTCCCGTCCGACGCGAACTCGATGTCGACCGGCCCGCCCGTGGCCTCGGCCAGGAGCTTCAGGAGCGTCCGGATCCGCGCCAGGAAGGGCGTGCCGGAGAGGAGCCCGTCGAAGGTGGCGACGAGGCGGTTCCGCTTCGTCTCCCAGTCCACGAGCATCGGGCGGTGGAGCCGGTCGTCCTCGCAGACGGAGAGGACGTCCCCGGCCCCCGGCAGGTCCGGGCCGCAGCAGGCGATCAGCTCGGCCAGGTCGACCGTCTCGAAGGTCCGCGACTCGAGGTTGATCACGTCGACCTTGCGCGGGGAGTACCGGACGATCTCGTCGACGGTGACGTTCACGCGGAGCCCGGGCTGCCCCGGAGCCACGAGGACGGGATAGTCGTCGGCCACGCGGTCAACCGCGCGCGTGCCGAGCCCCGGCACGAGCCGGACGAGGCCGTCCTCGCGACGGATCCGCGCCGACCAGCGGAACTCGTTGTTGGAGAACGCCACGCCCGCGAACGTCGGGAGGAAGTACTTTCCGACGCGCGTGCCGACGACCTCCTGGACCAGGATCCCCATCTCCTCGTGGACGTCGAGGAGGCCGCGTTCCGCCCGGTACTCGATCGGGTCGGGACCGAACACGGACGCGTAGACCTCGGCGACGGCGTCCATCAGCGCGGCGAGCCGCTCGGACTTCGTCCCCTGGTTCGCGAGGAAGAGGCTCTTGTACTTCCCCGAGAAGGCCGCCCCGACGCGGTCCTCGAGGAGGCTCGAGGAGCGGACGACGAGGGGATGGTCCTCGAAATCGTCGAGGGCCAGCGAGAGGCCCTTCACGATCTCCGGCGAGAAGTTCGAGTTCTTGAAGACCTGGACGACGTGAGGGTACTCGCGCCGCACCTGGTCGATCTCGAGGTACTTCCGGTTGTAGAGGTCCTCCAGCTCGTTGAACTCGATGAAGTTCAGGATGCCGTCGGACGTCACGTACCAGGTCTTCGGGACGCGGATGTCGCCGAGGAGGTCGGCGAACTCGTTCGACTTCCGGGCGATCTGCGTCGCGAGGAAGAGGCCCGAGCCCTTCCCGCCGAGCCGGCCGTGGCTCCGCGGCGGGCAGACGACGCGCCGGGTCAGGTCGAAGAAGTCGCGGACCTCGATGTAGTCCTTCGCCGTGTTGATGAAGTCGAGATCGTCCGTCAGGAAACGGCGGGCGAGGCCGACCCGGAGCTCGACCTGGATGGCCCGCGACAGCTCGACGTCCTCGAGCCCGGCGTTCTGGAACCGCCCGAGCGCCTCGGCGATCTCCGTGAGGGAGGTCCCCTGGTTCTCGACGGCCTCGGTCAGGAAGCCGGCCTTCTCGTCCTTGATCCACTTCTGGATCAGCGTGACGATCTCCTCGGACGAGAGGTGCTCGGCCGCGATGCGGAACGCCTCCTCGGCCACGCCCCGCAGCGACTCGAGGCTGCGCCGCGCGATCGGCCGGTTCTCGTCCGTCACCTCGCCGGGGCGCGTCCCCGCGAACTTCGGGAGGAGGTCCTGGGCCGCCGCGACGCCGTTCCAGCAGAGGTGGTTGATCATCCGGCGCGAGACGCGGACGAGGAGATGGGGGTCGGTCTTCCGGAGGAAGTCGACGATGATCCTCCAGTCCCCGCGCGGCCGGCGCGACGGCAGCGAGGCCGGCGCCGGCAGCGTTTGCAGGGTGTCGAGGAGGTGCCGCTGGAGAAGGAGCTGTCCGAGGCGCTCCGCGACGGTCTCGAGGAGCTTCCGCTCCTCCTTCAGGAACGGCCCCTCGTCGGCCTCCGGGAACGCCTTCCCGTAGAAGACGCTCACCGACCCGACCGACTCGCCCTGGACCCGGATCGGGGCCGACTGCGCCCACGGCGTGACCGCGAGCCCCGGCGTCTCGCAGACGGTCGCCTCCACCTGGACCCGGGCCCCGCAGTCCGCGGGGTGCTGCCAGCCGTGCGGCAGCACCTCGACGACGCTCCGGAGGACCTCGTCGAGCGAGGCGTCGGCGTGGTTGCAGATCTCGTGGACGCGGTAGAGGCAGGAGAGCTCCTTGGCGCGCTCCTGCAGCGCCTCGAGAATCCGTTCCACCTCCACGCCCGGCCGGGAGCCTCCCATCACCTCAGATCATCGCAGAGCCGGCGTTCTCAGACCCACCCCCGGTCGTGGCAGGCCTTCGCCACGCGGCTGACCGCGATGACGTACGCCGCGTCGCGCATGTAGAGCTTCCGGCTGGCCGCGAGATCGGCCACCGCCCGGAAGGCGGACGTCATCTTCGTGTCGAGCTTGGCGAGGACCTCTTCCTGCTCCCAGTAGTAGTTCATGTTGCACTGCACCTGCTCGAAGTAGCTGCAGGTGACGCCGCCCGCGTTGGCGAGGAAGTCGGGGATGACGAAGATGCCGCGCTCCTGGAGGAGCTTGTCGGCCTCGGGCGTCGTGGGGCCGTTGGCCCCCTCGGCGACGACCTTCACGCGGTCCTTGATCTTCTTCGCCGTCTCGCCGGTGACCTGGTTCTCCAGCGCCGACGGCATCAGGATGTCGACGTCCTGCTCGATCCACGCCTCGCCCGGGAGCACCTCGTACCCCAGCTGGGCGGCCCGCTTCTTGTCGATGCCGCCGAAGGGGTCGGTGATGGCGAGGAGGGCGTCGGGGTCGACGCCGTCGAGCTTCCGGAAGGTGTAGCTCGTCTGGTCGGCCTGGTCCCAGGAGGAGACGCAGACGACCTTGCCGCCGAGCTTCTGGTAGAGGCGGACGGCGTACTGCGCCACGTTCCCGAACCCCTGCATTGCCGCCTTCGTCTTCGTGACGTCGAGGCCGAGCCGCTTCAGGGCCTCGCGCAGCGTGTAGACGACGCCGTACCCGGTCGCCTCCGTCCGGCCGAGGGAGCCCCCCATCCCGACCGGCTTGCCGGTGATGAAGCCCGGCCCCTTCCCGCCGTGGATCAGCTCCCACTCGTCGAGCATCCAGAGCATGTGCTGGGGCGTCGTCATCACGTCGGGCGCCGGCACGTCCTGCACGGGGCCGACGTTCTTCGCCACCTGCCGGACCCAGCCGCGGCAGATCCCCTCCTGCTCGCGCGCCGAGAGGTTGTGCGGGTCGCAGATCACGCCCCCCTTCGCCCCGCCGAGCGGGATGTCCACGACGGCGCACTTCCAGGTCATCCACATCGCGAGGGCGCGGACCGTGTCGACCGTCTCCTGCGGGTGGAACCGGATGCCGCCCTTGCTGGGCCCCCGCGCGTCGTTGTGCTGCACGCGGAAGCCGCGGAAGACCCTGACCTTCCCGTCGTCCATCTTCACGGGGATGGCGAAGTGGTATTCGCGGAGCGGGAAGCGGAGCAGGTCGCGGGTCGGCGGATCGAGGCCGAGGATGTCGGCCGACTTGTCGAACTGCGCCTGCGCCATCTCGAACGGGTTGAACGCGCTCTTCATCGGAAAGCAACCTCTCTATCTGGAGCTCGGCGGAACGTTCGGGTCGGGCGACCGGGTTCCGCGCATCCGTTCCGAATGATAGGGGGAGCCCCCGCCGCCGTTCGATGAGACGTTTGGATCAGGGGAGCGCCCGGGGGAGGACGCGGGAGAGCGCCGGGAGGATCGCCGCGGACGCGGCCGGGTGGCCCGCGGCGCTCCAGTGCATGTCTCCCCCGGGCAGGT
>DAOMFB010000063.1:0-10581 GCA_035429585.1 Thermoanaerobaculia bacterium | reverse complement strand
CCCGTCGAAGGGGTGACCCGGGGCGCGTCACCCGCCCGGCTCGTGCGAACATCCGCACCTTCCACCGGAGGTTCGATGAAGCTGATTCCCCGCTCCGCCCGTCTCCTCGCCGTCCTCCTCGTCCTCGGCGCCGCCGGGCTCCTCGCCGGGAAGCCGTCTGCGCCGGCCGGCGCGCCCGGCCCGAAGCTCGCCGTGGTGATCGCCGTCGACGGCCTCTCGATGCCGCGGCTCATGGCGTGGCGCCCGTGGTGGACGGCGGGCCTGAAGCGGCTCCTCGACGAGGGAACCGTCGAGACGAACGCGAAGTACCGGCACCTCAACACCGAGACCGGCCCGGGTCACGCCTCCCTCGGCACCGGCGCTCCGCCGCGCGTCCACGGCATCGCCATCAACAGCTGGTTCGAGGAGCGGCCCGGCCGCGGGATGGTCTCCGTCTACTGCACCGACCAGCCCGACTCGGCCGCCCCCGCGGACTCGGTCCGGGTCATCGCCGGCCCCGCGAACCTCCGCGTCCCGACGCTCGGGGACCGGCTCGTCGAGGCGCGTTCCGGCTCGCGCGTCGTCGCGGTCTCCGGAAAGGACCGGGCGGCGATCTTCCTGGCGGGGAAGAACCCCCGGCACGCAGCCTACTGGTACGACAAGGCGCGCGGGACCTTCACGACGTCGGCGGCGTACGACACGAAGAGCGGGGCGGGGGCCGCCGCGGCGGCGGTCGTCGACCGCTTCAACCGCGATTACGCCGGAGGCATGCTGCCGGCCCGCATCGGCCTCCTCTGGAAGCGGTGGGACGCGCCGCCGCCCCCGTCGCCGCGGCCGCTCCCGGCCCCCGTCGCCTCCGCGATCCTCCAGAGGTTCCAGGTGGGCTCCGTCGGCCTCGGATGGGACAAGGACCTCTCGAAGTTCGTCTCCTGGTCGCGGAGCGAGCCCTCCGGCTACTTCGCGGGGATCTACCGGAGCCCCTTCCTCGACGACCTGACGGCCGACCTCGCGCAGGCCCTCCTCGCCGATCCGGGCCTCGCGCTCGGCCGCCGCGATGTCCCCGACCTCCTGGCCGTCAGCTTCTCGGCCCACGACCCCGTGGCGCACGACTACGGCGACGAGTCGGAGGAGTCGCTCGACACCCTCCGCCGCCTCGACGTCCAGATCGGCCGGTTCCTCGACGCGCTGGCGCGGGAAGTTCCGGCCGGCTCCCTTCTCGTCGCCTTCTCGGCCGACCACGGCTTCGCGCCGATCCCCGAGGCGGCCCGGAAGCTCGACCGGACCGCCCCCGGCGGGCGGCTCGTGGGGAGCCGCGACTACGCGGACAACGTCGTCGACCGCCTGAACCGGATGATCGACGACGAGCTCTGCCTCGACCGGTCGGCGCAGCCGATCCACGGCATCGAGGGGTGGAGCCTCTTCTACCGGCACACGGTCTTCCCGCTGAAGACGGTGGAGGGGCCGTGCGGCGCGGCGGGACGCCCCGTGACCGAGGCCGACGTCGACCGGGTCCTCCCGAAGCTCGTGAAGGCCCGCTACGACGAGGAGGTCGCCCAGGTTCTCCTCGTGCGGCAGAAGGACTCCTGGCCCGCCGACTCCCCCGCCCTCGAATTCGTCCGGAACGACCTCGACGCGACGCGCTCGGGGGAGGTGCTGCTCGTTCCGCGCCCGGGGGTGCTGACGATCTCCGACCCGGGGCGCGGCTCGATGCACGGGACGCACCACGACACCGACACCCACGTGCCGCTCGTCTTCTGGGGCGGGCCGGCGAAGGCCGGCGCTTCGGCGGCGCCCGTCACCCCCTACGACCTCGCGCCGACGGTCGGCGCGTGGCTCGGGGTGGCGGGGCCCGACGCGACGGGCCGCGGGATTCCGCTCGGGAAATGACGGACGGCGAGGGGGGCGGCGGCCCGGCGACGTTCCGCCGCCGCCCCCGCTACCGCGGCACGCACCCGCGGACCTTCGCGGAGAAGTACAAGGAGCGGGACCCGGCGCGGTACCCGGAGGAGCGCGAAAAGGTCCTCGCCGCGGGGAAGACGCCCGCGGGGAGCCACGTGCCGGTCCTCGTCGCCGAGGTGCTCGAGGCCCTTCGCCCTGCGCCGGGAGAGACGGCCGTGGACGCCACGCTCGGCTGGGGCGGGCACGCGGAGGCGATCCTCCCGAAGCTCCGGCCCGGCGGGCGCCTGATCGGCCTCGACGCCGACCCGGTCGAGCTGCCGAAGACCGAGCGGCGCCTCCGCGCCCTCGGCTGGGACGAGGAGGCGCTCGTCGTCCGGCGCTCCAACTTCGCGGGGCTGCCGAAGGTGCTCGCGGACCTCGGGCTTGGGGGCGTCGACCTCGTCCTCGCGGACCTCGGCGTCTCCTCGATGCAGCTCGACGACCCGGAGCGGGGCTTCAGCTGGAAGCGGGACGCGCCGCTCGACCTCCGGATGAACCCGCATCGCGGCCTCGCCGCGGGTGAACGGATCCTTCGGATGAAGAAGGAGGAGATCGAGGAGGTGCTCGGAGAGTACGGAGACGAGCCGGAGGCGAAGCGGATCGCCGGAGCGCTTCTCGACGCCCTCGCAGCGAGGCGGCGAGAGGATCCTCCGGGCCTTCCGAGAACTTCGGATGTCGCCCGCGCCGTCGAGTCCGCCTACGAAGGGAAGAGCGAGCGCGAGCGGCGGGAGCAGCTCGACGCCTCCCGCGCGCGGACGTTCCAGGCACTCCGCATCCTCGTCAACGACGAGATGACGGCGCTCGGGACGTTTCTCGCCAATCTCCCCGCGATCCTCGAAGCCGGCGGGCGGATCGCGATCCTCTCCTTTCACTCCGGCGAGGACCGGCGCGTGAAGAAGGCGTTCGCCGCGGGCCTCGCCTCCGGCGTCTATTCCGCGGTCTCGCCCGGCGTCGTCCGGCCGTCGGCCGACGAGCGCGGGGCGAATCCCCGCTCGGCGGCCGCGAAGCTCCGCTGGGCGGTCCGTGCCGGCCGCCCGCTTCCGGGGTAAGGTAGGGCCCGATGACGACGCCGACCGCCGCCGCGCCCCCGCGGCGGCCCGCCGGACTCCGCGGCATGCAGCTTCTCCAGTCCCCGGCGTGGAACAAGGGGACCGCCTTCACGATGGAGGAGCGGACCCGGCTGGGGCTGCACGGCCTCCTCCCCCCGCAGATCGAGACGATCGAGGAACAGGTCGTCCGCGCCTACGAGGCCTACCTCGCCAAGCGGACGCCCCTGGGACGGCACGTCCAGCTCCGCGCCCTGCAGGACACGAACGAGATCCTCTTCTACCGGCTCCTCCTCGCCCACATCGAGGAGATGATGCCGATCGTCTACACGCCGGTCGTGGCCGAGGCCTGCCAGCAGTTCAGCCACATCTACCGGAGGCCCCGCGGGCTCTTCATTCCCTACCCGCTCCGCGACGCGATCCCCGAGCTGCTCCGGAACCGGCAGACCCCCGACGTGGACGTCGTCGTCGTGACGGACGGGGAGCGGATCCTCGGGATCGGCGACCAGGGCGTCGGCGGCCTCGGCATCCCGATCGGCAAGCTGACGCTCTACACGCTCATCGGCGGCATCCCGCCGGCGCGGACGCTCCCCATCGTCCTCGACGTCGGGACGAACAACGAGGAGCGGCTCCGCGACCCGCAGTACCTCGGGTGGCGCCAGAAGCGGGTGACCGGCGACGCCTACTTCGACTTCGTCGACCGCTTCGTGAGGGCCGTGGGGCAGGAGCTGCCCGGCGCCCTCCTCCAGTGGGAGGACTTCGCCACCCCGAACGCGCGCCCCCTCCTGAACCGCTACCGCGACGGGCTGCTCACCTTCAACGACGACATCCAGGGGACCGCGGCCGTCGCCCTCGGCGCCCTTCTCGCCGCGACGCGGGTCTCCGTCCCGCGGCGGCTCCGCGACCAGACGATCGTCTTCCTCGGGGCGGGCTCGGCCGCGATCGGCGTGGCGGACTACCTCCGGACCGCGATGCAGGACGAAGGGCTCACCGACGCGGAGGCCCGCCGCCGGTTCTACGTCGTCGACGTCGAAGGGCTCCTCGTCGACGCGCGGACCGACCTGACGCCGGAGCAGCGCGTCTACGCGCGGCCGGCCAGCGAGGTCGCGGGCTGGCCCCGGACGCACCGGGGCTTCGTCGGCCTCGCCGACGTCGTCGCGAGCGTCCCGGCGACGGTCCTGATCGGCCTGTCGACGGCCGTCGGCGCCTTCACCGAGGCGATCGTCCGCGAGATGGCCTCGAAGACGGAGCGGCCCGTCATCTTCCCGCTCTCGAACCCGACGGCGCGGGCGGAGGCGAAGCCCGAGGACCTGATCCGCTGGACGGAGGGACGCGCGCTCGTGGCGACCGGCTCGCCCTACCCGCCCGCGGTCCTCGGCGGACGGGCCTGGATCATCTCCCAGTGCAACAACGTCTTCGTCTTCCCGGCCGTGGGGCTCGGGGTCGTGGCCTCCGGCGCGCGCCGCGTCTCGGACGGCATGTTCATCGCGGCGGCCCGGCGTCTGGCCGACCTGTCCCCGGCGCTCACGGACCCCGCCGCCTCGCTCCTCCCGCCGCTCGGCGACCTGCGCTCCGTCGCGATCGAGGTCGCCGCCGCCGTCGCCGAGGCCGCCGTCCGGGAAGGCCTCGCTCCCGCCGCGTCGCCCGAGGCGCTGCGCGAGCAGGTCGTCGCCCGCCAGTGGTTCCCCGCCTACGACGAGGAGGGATGAGGCCCTAGGGCTTCTCCTTCGCCATGTCGGGCGGGACCGGCCGCTTCGGCTCCCGGGGCGGGTTCTTCCTCAGCTCCTCGAGAAGGACATCGACGCCTTTCTCGAGGCTCGGATCGTGGCCCTTGACGCGGGAGCCGGCGTCGTCGAAGACCTCGATGTCGGGCGCGACCCCCTCGTTCTCGACGACCCAGTTCCCCTCGCGGTCGTAGATCCGGAAGGTCGGCACCTGCACGGCGCCGCCGTCGAGCAGCGGCGGGTTGCCGGAGAGGCCGATGAGCCCGCCCCAGGTCCGGGTCCCGATGATCGGCCCGAGCCGGTCCAGGCGGAAGAAGTACGGGAGGGCGTCGCCCCCCGACGAGGAGTAGGAGTTCACGAGCATCGCCTTCGGCCCGTCGTGGGCGAAGCCGGGCGTCCGCATGCTCTCGAAGCCCCGCCGGGCCCACCAGGCGATCGTCCGCCGGGAGAAGTACTCGATCATCCGGTCGGGGATGAAGCCGCCGCCGTTGTAGCGGTCGTCGATCAGGAGCGCGGGCTTCACGGTCTGCGCGTAGAAGAGCTTCTGGAGCATCCGGTTCCCCGGCTGGGCCGTGTCGGGAAGGTGGACGTAGCCGACCTTCCCGCCGGAGAGCTTCTCGACCATCGCCATCCGGCTCTTCACCCAGTCGAGGTAGCGGAGGTTCGCCTCGCTGGTGATCGTCTTCACGGTGACCGTCCGCGACCCGTCCCGCGACGGCTTCTCGCCGACGAGGAGCGTCACGTTCTGGTTCCCCTTCCCCTCGAGGAGGCGGTACGGGTTGTCGGCCGTCGTCAGGTCCCGGCCGTCGACCGCGAGGAGGAAGCTCCCCTCCTTCACGTTCACCCCCGGCTCGGTCAGGGGCGAGCGCCAGGCGTCGTCCCAGTTCTCGCCCGCGAAGACCTTCGCGATCCGGTACCGGCCCGACGGATCCGCGGCCAGCTCGCAGCCGAGCATCCCGCCGGGCGTCCGCGCCACCTTCGGCTCGTCGCCGGAGGCGATGTACGTGTGCCCGGAGTCCAGCTCGCCCACGAGCTCGCCGAAGAGGAAGTCGAGGTCGGCCCGGTGCGCCACGTACGGCACGAGGGCTCCGTACCGCGCCTTCATCGCCCCCCAGTCGACGCCGTGCATCTTCCCGTCGTAGAACCAGTCGCGGACGATCCGCCAGCCGTCCTCCCACATCTGGGCCGTCTCGGCCCGTAGGTCCTGCCGGACCTTCAGGCCGGAGAGGTCGAGCTTCCCCTCCCCCGACTTCACCGGGGCCCTGGCGTCCGTCAGGAACCAGTCGCGCCCCGAGCGGTAGAGGAGCTTCTTCCCGTCGGCCGAGAGCTGGAAGCCGGCGACGCCGTCCGCGGCCTTCTCCTCCTTCCGCTCCTTCAGGTCGAACCGGAAGAGAGCGCGCTCGTCCGGGCCCTCCCCCTGCCTCACGTACCAGACGGCGCCGTCGGAGGGCTCGAGCCCGTTGTAGACGGCGGGCTTCAGGCCCGGGAGCGCCTGCGTCCGGGCCACGAAGCCCTCCGCGGCGATCGCGGTCGGCGGCGGCGCCTTCTTCTCGGCGGCCTTCTCGGCCGGCTTCTCGTCCTTCTTCGCGTCGTCCTTCTTCGCGTCGTCCTTCTTCTCGGCCTCGGCCCTCCCCTTTTCCTCGTCGCTCTTCGGCGGGAAGAGCGACGGCGTGTCGGCGCCGAGGGCGGCCACGAAGACGCGGGTCGCCCGCGGGTAGACGTAGTTGAACTCGAAGGCCGACATGACGAGCGGGTAGTCGCGCTCGGAGAGGAAGAAGAGGTACTTCCCGTCCGCCGAGAAGGCCGGATCGTGATCCGCGGTCATCCCGTCGCCGAGCGGGAAGGCCTTCTTCGCCTCGAGCCCGTAGACGAAGATCCCCGGCAGCCGCGTCTCGTGCCGCTTCTCGTAGGCGATCCACTTCGAGTCCGGCGACCAGACGTAGGTGTCGAGGTCCTCGCGCGTCCCTCTGTCCACGTCGGTCACGGCGCCGCTCTCGACGTCGAGGATCCGGAGGCGCTGCTGCCGGTCGCCGTATGCGAGCTTCCTTCCGTCGGGGCTCCAGGCCGGCCCGAACTTCCACGGCGCGCCGTCCGTGGTCAGCCGCTTCGGCTCGCCCGACCCGTCCGGGCTGCGGACCCAGATCTCGTACTCGCCGCTCGCGTCGGAGAGGTAGGCGACGCGCTTGCCGTCCGGCGACCAGACCGGGGCCCGCTCGCGGACGCCGGGCGTCGCCGTCAGGTTCCGGGTCGCCCCGTCCCTGGCCGGGACGCTGAAGAGGTCTCCCCGCGCCTCGAAGACGACGCGGGCGCCGCTCGGCGAGATCGAGGCGCCGGAGACGTTCTCCCGGACGTCCTTCCAGACGGTCCCCTGCGGGGCGCGGTCGCTGGCGAGCTGGACCGGGATCTTCGCCGCCTTTTCCGTCCTGAGGTCGAAGCGCCAGAGGGTCCCGCCGTTCATGAAAACGATCGCGCTCCCGTCCGATGCGAGCGAGGGCCAGAGGACGTCGAACTCGGTGAAGGACGTCGCCTTCCGCGTCGCCTTCGTCCTCGTGTCGTACCCGAAGAGGTTGAGCGTGTGATCCCGGTCCGACGTGAACCAGATCGTGTCGCCCGCCCACATCGGGAAGTTGTCGGTCCCCTTCCAGTCGGTGAGGCGCTCGGAGGCCTTCGAGACGAAGTCGTAGACCCAGACGTCCTGCGCGCGGCCGCCGAGCGTCCGCTTCCAGGTCCGGAACTCACGGTCCACCGGGCAGTAGGCCAGCTTCTTCCCGTCGGGAGAGAAGGACGCGCTCCCTCCTTCCGGGATCTCGAGCGGGGTCTCCAGCCCCCCCTTCGGGTCGACGAGGTAATAGCGCCCCATCCGGGTGTTCCAGGGGACGCGGTTCATCCGGACGAGGATTTTTCCGTCCTTCGTCCACCCCATCACCCAGTCGTCGAAGCCGCCGCGCGGCGGCATCGGCCCGACGTCGTTGTAGAAGGTGAGCTGCTTCGGCTCGCCCCCCCACGACGGGACGACGTAGACCTGCCGCGTGCCCGAGTACTCCGCGGAGAAGGCGATCCACTTCCCGTCGGGCGAGATCTTCGGGAAGAGCTCCTGCCCCGCGTGCGCCGTCAGGCGGTACGCCGCGCCGCCGGCGACGGGCGCGCGCCAGAGGTCCCCCGCGTACGTGAAGACGACGAAGTCGCCCCAGGCGTCGGGATACCGGAGCAGCCGCGCCTCGGGCGGGCCGTCGGCGGCAAGCGGCCGGGCGGCGGCAAGGGCCATCAGGACGGCCACGGCGCGGAGGCGGAGCTTCATGTCTGGTTCCTCCCGGAGGGCGATTCTGGCAGACCGAGGAGGCGGCCCGGGCCGGTCAGCGGCCGAGCGGAAAGCGGCCGAGCGGCGTGTGGGCGGCGCCGGACGCCCCGAGGACCGACTGGAAGAGGACCAGCTCCCTCACCTCGACGGTCCCCCCGTCGAAGGCCGCGTTCGCCGCCGCGAAGTGGGCCGCGTCGCGAGCCGCGCGGGGATCCTTCACGCGGGCGAGGGTCAGGTGGGGGGAGAAGGGGCGGGACTCCGGGAGAAACCCTTCGAGAGTGAATTCCCTTTCGACCGAGGAGGAGAGCGCCAGAAGGTCCTCGCTTCCGTATCCGCAGCCCGCCCAGAGGACCCGTGGAGGCCTCAGCGGGGGAAAGGTCCCGAGACCGGACAGCTCCAACGAAAAGAGAGATGAGTCCGCGGCGGCGCGAGCCGCGGCAGCCTTCGCGCCGGCGAGCTGCGCCTCCGGAAGATCCTCGAAGAACCTGAGGGTGAAGTGGAGCTGGTGCGGCGGGACGGTCCGGAGACCGCGGATCTCCCGGAGCCGGGCGATCAGCGCACGCAGCCGCGAGACCGTCTCCTCGCCTTCCACGACGACCGCGAGGAACGCCCGCATCAGGGACCCGGGACGGCTGGCTCTGCCATCTTCACGTTCTCAGAAAACCCCCGGGGTCGCCGCGACGCGGCGGCTCCCCCTCGAGCTCCATAATCCTCCCATGATTCCGAAGCGGACGACCCTCGCGCTCCTCGCCGGCCTCTCCCTCCTCGCGGTCTCCGCCGCGCCTCCCTCCCCGTACGACGCCGCCTTCACCGGCCGGACGATGCGCGTCGACTTCTGGCACACCGGCGGTCCTCCGGGCGAGATCGTCGCGTTCGAGAAGGCCGTGGACGACGGGGCGTGGGCGGGAAGCCGGACGCGCCTCGTCGACGAGCTGAACCTCGGGACCTACCGGTTCGAGGTGCGCGACCCGGCGTCGGGCCGCGTCCTCTTCGCGCGCGGGTACGCGTCCGTCTACGCCGAGTGGGAGTCCACCCCGGAGGCGAAGAAGACCGTCCGGACCTTCGGCGAGTCGCTCCGCTTTCCGTGGCCCAAGGCGCCGGTCCAGGTGAGCCTCGCCCGCCGCGACGCGCAGAATCTCTTCCGGGAGATCTGGACCTCCGTCGTCGACCCGGCCGCGTGGACGACGAACGCCGCGCCGCGCTCCCCGGCCGGGAAGGTCATCCCCCTCTTCGAGAACGGCCCGCCCGAGTCGAAGGTGGACCTTCTCGTCCTCGGCGAGGGCTACACGGCCGCCGAGGAGGCGAAGTTCGTCGCCGACGCGAAGCGGCTCGTCGGCCTCCTCTTCGAGAAGTACGAGCCCTTCAGGTCCCGCCGGAACGACTTCAACGTCCGCCTCCTCCACCTGACGTCCGCCGAGAGCGGCGTCACCAGGCCCTTCTCGAAGATCTTCCGGCGGACCCCCCTCTCGGCCCAGTACGGCATCTTCGGCTCCGAGCGGTACGTCCTGACCTATGACGACCGCGCGCTCCGCGACGCCGCCTCGGCGGCGCCGTACGACGCCCTCGAGATCCTCGTGAACGACTCGCGCTACGGCGGCGGCGGCATCTACGGCGACCAGGCCACGGCTGCGGCCGGCACGGCGTGGGCCGAGTACGTCTTCGTCCACGAGTTCGGCCACCACTTCGCCGCCCTCGCCGACGAGTACTACACGTCCGACGTGGCCTACGAGACGGGCGCCGCCGATCGGCCCGAGCCGTGGGAGCCGAACGTCACCGCGCTCGGCGACCCGGCGCGCCTGAAGTGGAGGGACCTGGCGGCCCCCGGGACGCCCCTCCCCACAACGTGGCCCAAGGCCGAGTTCGAGGCGCAGAGCAAGGCCTTCCAGGCCGAGCGGAAGAAGCTGGTCGCCGAGGGAGCGCCCCCCGAGGCGCTCGACGCCCTCTTCCGGCGCGTCCAGGCCGCCGAGACGAAGCTCCTGTCTCCCCTCGCCGGAAAGGTCGGGGCCTTCGAGGGGGCTTCGTACGAGGCGAAGGGGCTCTACCGGCCGGCGGCCGACTGCATCATGTTCACGCGGGACGAGGGGGGCTTCTGCCCCGTCTGCCGGCGGGCCATCGAGAGGATCATCGACCGCGAGACGCGCTGACCGGGGCGGCGGCCGGCGCCTCACTCCTCCTCGACGTCGTCCTCGCTGTCCCCGCCGTGGAACATCGCCTCGGCGCAGGCCCGGCTACAGTAGTCCGCCGCCCCGCGCGGGAAGCGGCACGAGTAGCAGAAGTCCTTGAAGCACCAGGGGCAGCGCGCGAGGAGCCGGGCTTCGATCTCCCCGCCGCAGCGGCTGCAGGTTCCCGTTTCGAGAGCCCCGCCGGATTCCTCCGGGCCCTTCACGGCGCGATCATAATGCTAGGATTCACGCCCCGCGCCGCCCTGCGCGCGGCCGTCCGGCGGTGTAGCACAGTGGTAGTTGCAGGGGTCTCATAAGCCCTGTGTCGGCGGTTCGAGTCCGCCCATCGCCACCAACCCTCCCCGCCCGGCCCGCCTCGCCTACCAGCCCGTCGTGACTTTCGTGCCGACCGCTCCCTCTGCCCCGCCGGCCTC
>DAOMFB010000062.1:0-10677 GCA_035429585.1 Thermoanaerobaculia bacterium | reverse complement strand
GTCCTCGGCCTCGCGGATCCGCTCCGCCACCCGGTCGAGGTCGTACGGGATCTCGGGGATCAGGACCGCGTCGGCGCAGACGGCCATCCCGGCCTGCAGGGCCAGCCACCCCGCATAGCGGCCCGGGACCTCCACGACCGCGATCCGGCCCACGTCGAGCGCGGCCGTCCGGATCCGGTCGAGGATCCCGGTCGTGTGGCCGAGGGCGCTGTTGAACCCGAAAGAAAGGGCCGTCGCGGCGATGTCGTTCTCGATCGACTTCGGAATGCAGACCGTCCGGAGCCCCTTTCGGGCGAGGCGGAAGGCGACGCTGAGCGCGTGCGATCCGGTGACCGCGCTTCCGCCGACGACCGAGACGACGGCGCCGATTCCCTCGTCCTCGAGCCGCGAGAGAAGGTCGTCGGACCGGTCCGACTCGGCGACCTGGTTTTCCGCGTCGACGGTTCTCGTCCGGAACGGGTCGATCCGCGCGCCCGTGCCGAGGACGTCGCCGGTCGCGTCGAGGCGCCCGGCGGCGCGGGGGTCGAGCCGGAGGAGGCCCCCCTCGGGGAACCGCTCCGGGACGAGGAGGCCGTCGTATCCGTCCCGGATCCCGACGACCTCCCAGCCGAGCCGGCTCGCGGCGAAGACCGCGCCCCGGACGACGGCGTTCAGCCCCGGCACGTAGCCGCCGCCGCAATTGAGGGCGATGCGATGGACGGGCGCGCTCATGACCAATCGTCCGGAGTTCGTCGCGGGGCGCCCGCGCCTACTTGTGCCCCGCCTTCTTCGCGGCGGCGGCCGCCTTCTCGTCCGCCATCCGCTTGCGGACGATCGGGCGCAGGTCCTCGCCGAAGCCGGTCATGAGCCCCCCGTCGACGGCGAGCATCTGGCCGGTGATCATGTCGGCCTTGTCGCTGGCGAGAAACACGGCGGCCTCCGCGATGTCGTCGAGGTTGCAGAAGCGCCCGAGCGGCACGAGCCGCTTGATCAGCTTCTCGCGGAACTCCGGGGTCGATCCCTGTTCCATCAGCGGCGTCATGACGCCCCCCGGACAGATCGTGTTGACGGTGACGTTGTGGTCCGCGACCTCCCAGGCGAGGTGCTGCGTCAGGCCGGTGACGCCGTGCTTGGCGGCCGTGTAGTCGGCGCTGCCGAAGAAGGTCATCCGGAGCCCGGCGACGGAGCCGACGTTCACGATCCGCCCCTTCCCCTTCGCGATCATCGCGGGGAGGACCGCCCGGCAGCAGAGGAAGACCCCCTTGAGGTTCACGCCGAGGACCATGTCCCACTGCTGCTCGGTCATTTCGTGGAGCAGCGTCGGCGTCCGCTCGATTCCCGCGTTGTTCACGAGGATGTCGACCCCGCCGAACTGCCTGATCGTCGCGGCGACCATGGCCTCGACGTCGGCCGCCTTGCTCACGTCGGCCCCGACGCCGATCGCCGTCCCGCCGGCGGCCTTGATCTTCCCGACGGTCTCCTCGCACGACGCGGCGTCCAATCCGTTCACGACGACCTTCGCCCCCTCGCGGGCGAACGCCACCGCGATCCCCTCTCCGATGCCGCGGGCCGAGCCCGTGACGATGGCGACCTTGTCCTTGAGCTCCATGACGTCTCCTTCGTGTTGTTCCCGGCCGGCGGCGTCCGCCGGTCAGCCGAGGTGTTCTTCGGTCCGGGCGATGATCTCCGCCTGCTGGGAGGGGGAGAGGTCGACGAAATAGGCCGAGTAGCCCGCGATCCGGACGATGAGATTCCGGTACTTCTCCGGGTCCTTCTGCGCGGCGAGGAGCGTGGCGCGGTTCAAGATGTTGAACTGGACGTGCCAGTGCTTGAGGGAGGACCAGGCGCGCACCATCTGCATGAGCCGCCGCGTCCCCTCCTCGCCGGCCACGTTGGCGGGGCTGAACTTCATGTTGATCAGGTCGCCCGCCTTCTCGGCGAAGCTGCGGTTGCGGCCCCGCGCCATCGAGGCGAGCGCCACGGTCGGCCCCTTGACGTCCATTCCGTGGGAGGCCGAGATCCCCTCGGCGAGGTACTCCGTCGCCTTCCGGCCGTTCGGCGTGGCCCAGGTCACCTTCCCGAACGGGACGTGGAACGTGACCGGGATCTGCCTCAGGATGAAGACGTCGCCGGTGGCCTCGGTGTGGCGGTGCAGGATGTCGAGGACGGCGGTCTCAAGGTCGAAGCCGATCGCGTCCACCCACTCGATGCCGTTGCTGTACTTCGGCGCGCCGAGGCAGAGCTGCCGGACGGCCTCGTGTCCCTCCCAGTTCGCCTCCATCGCCGTGAGGAGCTGGTCCCAGGTCAGCTTCTTCGTGTCGAAGATCAGGTGCTTGACGGCGGCGAGGCTGTCGATGGCGGTCCCCTTCCCGATCGCCTCGAAGGTGCTGTGCTGGATGCCCCCCTTGAAATGCTGCCCGTGGGTGTGGAGGTCGCGGCACTCGGCCATCGCGAGGTCGTGGAGCATCGAGGTCTGCGGCGCGGCGAAATACTCCGGCTTCAGCCGCATCGCGACGTACTGCTGGACGAAGACGTGGTGGGCGAGGTGCTCGAGCTGGGCGCGGAACGCCTTCCAGACCTCGTCGTAGCTCTTCCAGGTGCGCGGATCGGCGGTCGGAAGGCCGAACGGGATGTCCTTCAGGACCTTGAGCTTCCCCTGCCGGAAGGTCATCTCGGTGATCGAGCCGTAGTTGATCCCACCGCCGGCGGTGACGTTCGTCTCCCGGTTCGGAAGGCGGTTCTCGCAACAGCCCGAGACGTGCCAGTCGAGGGCCTCCTTCATCGTCGCCCCGTTGGCGAGGTAGAAGGGGATCACGTCCTCGTCGTTCAGGAGCTTCGGATAGCCCTTCCCGTCCTTGATGCACTCCACGACGTGATGGAGGAAGCGGTCCGGCGTCCCCGCGTGGATCCGGACGCACGGGTCGGGGCTCGTGAGCTGGAGCCCGCGCATGGATTCGAGGATCAGGTAGGAGAGCTCGTTCGTCGCGTCGAGGCCGTCCGTCGTCTGGCCGCCGACGCAGACGTCGGAGAACTGCGAGAACCCCTCAGTCCCCGCCGCGGCGACGGGATTGAGCTTGATCTCCGTGACCTGGGACATCTGGAGCCAGAGGCAATGGAAGAGCTCCATCGCCGACTCCTTCGTGATCCGCCCTTCGGCGAGGTCCTTCTCGTACCAGGGGAGGAGGTACTGGTCCATCCGCCCTTGGCCCATCGCGCTCGAGGTCTGCTCGATCCGGTTGAAGAGCTGGCTCCACCACTCGGCCTGGAGCGCCTCCCGGAACGTCCGTGCCGGGTTCTCGGGGACCCACTCGCAAACGCCGGCGATCTCGAGGAGCTCGGCCTTCCGCTTCGCGTCTCCCTCCTTCGCGGCGAGCTCCCGCGCAAGGGCCGCGTAGCGCCGCGACCAGAGGACCATGGCGTCGCAGGTGAGGAGGACGGCCTCGAGGAACGGTCTCTTCGTGAGGTCGTCGCGCGGGTCCGTGAGCGAGGCGAGCTTCGCCTCGGCCTCTTCCCGGATCCCCTTGACCCCGCGCCGAAGGATCTTCGCGTGGTCCGGCGTCCAGTTCTGCGAGTGGCGCATCGGGGACGTGGCCACGACGACGCAGGTGTAGAGGAGGGTGTTCTTCGGGTCGGGCCCCATCACGAGGAAGCGGGTCTTCTCCGGCAGGGCGTGGAAGAAGTTCGTCGCGTAGTCCTTCCCGGTCCACCAGGGGGTGAGGACCTCGTTGATGATCCGGGCGTCCTCGTCCGTGACGGCGACCTCTCCCGGCTTTCCCTTGTTCGCCCGGAACATCTGGACGCCGGAAGGCATGATGCTGCCGTCGAGCTCGGGGTAGACGATCGCCCAGCGGCCCAGCCAGCCGTTCGGGCGGCCGACGATCAGCTCGTCGGGGAGGATCGCGACGGGCACCTTCTCCGCGAAGTGCTTCAGCGCCTTCGCCCAGCGCAGGACGAGCGGCTGGCCCTCGGTCTCCCGGAGCGACTCGGTGAAGAGGACGGCCCGGTCCAGCGCGACGCGGGGCGGGCCGTAGGCCCGGATCGCCTCGTACATTCTGACGGCGCGCTCGGAGACCGTCCCGTGGAGAACCATCTTCCCGGTCTCGATCGCCTGTTCCTGTGCGGAGAGGGTGGACGTCGGCGTGGCGCTCATCGGGTCATTCCTCCTTTCCTCGTCGTGGTTCCGTCCCGTCACCGCCCGGCCCGGGTTCGGAGCGCAGCTCCGACAGGAGCCCGATCCCCCGGCGAACCGCCATGTCTCCCAGCGTGACGGCCGGCTCTTCCGCGGCGAGATCCATCGCGACGAGGACCCGCCAGAACTCGCGGGACCGGACGTGCCGCCGGAAGGCGCCCGCGCTCGTCCATTCTTCCGTGTAGTGGACGAGCCGGCGGTCGGCGACGTCGCGCTGGACCCGACAGGAAGCGCACCCGGGCTTGACCCGGATCGGCTCGACGCCGCCGAGAAGGAGCTCGAGCGCCTGCGGCATCTTCTCGTCGTCGAACGACATGTCGACCGAGAAGGTCGTGAGAGGCGATCCGGCGGTGACGGACATGTCGGCGCTCCCAGGCGCCAGAACCGTGCCAGTCCCGGGTCCGATCCTCGTTCGAGCGTATGCCGCTGCCGATGCTGTGTTTATCTAACGCACTCGGCGAAGCTTGGCAGCCCTATCTTGCCGAAATATCGGCACGTCACGAGTTTTCGGCAGCGGCTCCCGGGCGGTGGCGCCTCTCGATCCCGAGCTTCTTCATCCGGGATTGGAGCGTCGTCCGGTTCAGGCCGAGCAGCTCGGCAGCCCCCCCCTCGCCGCTCACCCTCCAGCGGGTCCGCTCGAGGACGGCGACGATGTGGGCCCGCTCGACCTCCTCGAGCGTGCCGCCCTCGCGGGACACGCCGGCGCCGAGCTTCTCGGGCGCGAAGGAGCCGACCCGGAGGACGGGGCCGTCGCTCAGGATCATGGCCCGTTCGATGACGTTCCGGAGCTCCCGGACGTTCCCGGGCCACGGATAGGCCTGGAGCCTCTCCATCGTCTTCTTCGGAATCGACTCGATCAGCTTTCCCATCCGCTGCGAGAAGCTCCGAACGAAGCTCCAGACGAGGAGCGGGATGTCCTCGGGGCGCTCCCGGAGCGGCGGGATCTCGATCGGGAAGACGTTCAGCCGGTAGTAGAGGTCGGCGCGGAACCGCCCCTCCTTCACGAGCAGGGCCAGGTCGCGGTTCGTCGCCGCGAGGACCCGGACATCCACGGTCAGCGTCCGGCTCCCGCCGAGGCGCTCGAACCGCCCCTCCTCGAGGACCCGCAGCAATTTCGTCTGCAGCTCGACGGGAAGCTCGCCGATCTCGTCGAGGAAGAGCGTCGACCCGTCCGCCAGCTCGAAACGTCCCGCCTGCTGCGTCATGGCGCCCGTGTAGGCGCCCTTCTCCCGGCCGAACAGCTCGCTCTCGATGAGCGTCGGCGGAAGGGCGGCGCAGTTCACCTTGACGAGCGGCCGCTTCGCCCGGGGGCTCAGCGCGTGGATGGCGTTCGCCACGATCTCCTTCCCGGTGCCGGTCTCTCCGACGATGAGGACGGCCGACGAGACGCCGGCGACTTTTCGCGCCGCGGCGAGCGTCCGGAGCATCCCCGCGCTCTCGCCGACGATCCCTTCGAACCCGGCCTCGCGTCCCACCTGCTCGCGGAGCTGGACGTTCTCGGCCTCGAGCGCGTCCCGCAGGTGCCGGACCTCCTCGAGCGAGGTCCGGAGCGCCTCGTCCGACCGCCGCCGCGCGAGGGCGTTCGCGAAGACGTGCGCGAGGAGGCGGAGCCGCCGGACGAGCTCCTCGGGCCACTCCCTCTCCGCACGCCGCATGGCGAACGAGATGGCGCCGAACGGCGCTTCCGTCCCGGTCGAGAGGGGGACGATCACGGTCGCGCGGGTGCCGACTCGCCGGAAGGCCTCGCGGTCGACGGAGGCCTCCGGAGGGAGGTCCGCGAGGCTCTCGAGGACGATCGTCTCTCCGGCAAGGGCGCGCTGGCCGATCCAGGGAAAGAACTCTCGTGTGCTCACTCGGACCGGAAGGGGCGGGAGACCGCCCGGTCCGAAGATGTGGGTCAATTCGAAGTCGTCCGACCTCTCCCGGAAGATCTGCCAGAGCGCGGAGTGGTCGAGGCCGAGGAACTCGCAGACGGCCTCCTGGGCCGCCGAGATCTCGTGGTCCACCTGCTCCGGCTTCAGGTTGACGAATCGCGCCGAGAGGTCGAGGAGGAGCGACTCGAACCCGGGCAGCGACACGCCATCCTGCGGCCCCGGCTCCTTCCCGGGGATCCGCGCTTCCGCGTTCATCGGCCGGAGATCTTAGCCGCTGGAGGGAACTGCCCGGGAGGGGGCCGCCCGCCGGAACGCGGCGGCGGCCGCGAGAATGAGGACGGACTCGGTGAAGAAGTAGGTCGTCGCGAAGACGGCGAAACGGGTGTCGCCGAGAAACGTGATCGCGATCGCGGCGGCGATGGCGCAGTTCCGGGTCGCGAACTCGACGCTCAACGTGAAGCGTTCGGACCGGTCGGCGCCGGCGGCCCGCGCGGAGAGCGCTCCCGCCCCCATGGCGAGGGCGACGAAGATCGCGGAGGCGAGGGCCGTCGCGCCCAGGTCCGTGACGAATCGGTCCCACTCGTTCACGAGGACGAACCCCAGAAGGAGGGCGAGGCTTGCGAAGGCGGCCCTCCGGAGCGCCTTCTCGTGTCGGGCCACGAAGGCCGGCGCCCGCGCGCGGAGCGCCATGCCGCCGGCGACGGGGAGAACGAGCATCGCCAGAACCTGGGCCATGAGAAGCCCGACCGGCGCCCGGAATCCGAAGGGACGGCCGAGAAGCGCCTCGAAGAGGCGGGTCAAGAGCGGCATCGTGACGACCGCGAGGAGACAGGAGAGCGCCGTCAGGGTCACGGAGAGGGCCGTCGCGGCCCTCGCCAGGTAGTTGTAGGTGTTGGAGATCCCCCCGACCGGACAGACGGCCAGGAGCAGGAGCCCCGCCCGGATCTCCTCGGGCATCGGCACGAGGGCGAGGACCGCGAGAGCGGCGGGGGGGAGGAGGACGAGCGGCCCGAAGAGCCCGGCCGCGAGGACTCGAGGCCGCGCCCGGACGCGCGCGAAGTCGGCACGCGTCAGGTCCAGCCCGACGATCGTCATGGCGAGAATCGCCACGAACGGAATGGCGACGTCGAGGACGGGCTTCACTCGAGCGGCCGGACCGGACGGTCGACGGCGAGAACGGTCCCGGGCCGGCGGCCGCGCTCCTTCGGCATCCCCTATCTCTTTCCGAGGGCCGCGCCGACGATTGCCCGCGCCTCCTCGACGATCGCGTCGAGGTGGGCCGCGTCGCGGAAGCTCTCCGCGTAGATCTTGTAGATGTTCTCCGTGCCCGAGGGGCGCGCCGCGAACCAGCCGCTTTCCGCGACGACCTTGAGCCCCCCGATCGCGGCGCCGTTGCCGGGAGCGTGCGTGAGCCGCGCGACGATCGGCTCCCCGGCGAGGGTCGCGGCCGTCACGGCCGCCGGGGCGAGCTTCCCGAGCTTCGCCTTCTCCTCGGGGGTCGCGGCCGCGTCGATCCGCGTGTAGAGCGGCGCGCCGAACTCGGCCGTCAGCTCGCGGTAGTGCTCCCCGGGGTCCCGGCCGGTCACGGCGGTGATCTCCGCCGCGAGGAGGTTCAGGAGGAGCCCGTCCTTGTCGGTCGTCCAGACGGTCCCGTCGCGCCGGAGGAAGCTCGCCCCGGCGCTCTCCTCCCCGCCGAAGCAGCAGGTGCCGTCGAAGAGACCGGGGGCGAACCACTTGAAGCCGACGGGCACCTCGTTGAGACGACGTCTCATCTTTTCGACGACCCGGTCGATCATGCCGCTCGAGACGAGCGTCTTGCCGACGGCGGCCGTCTCCGGCCAGAGGGGGCGGCGGGAGAGGAGGTACCGGATGGCGACGGCGAGGTAGTGGTTCGGGTTCATCAGGCCGGCCGAGGCCGTGACGATCCCGTGGCGGTCCGCGTCGGGGTCGTTCGCGAAGGCGACGCGGAACCGGTCCTTGAGGCCGACGAGCCGGGCCATGGCGAAGGGGCTCGAGGGGTCCATCCGGATCTTCCCGTCGTGGTCCACCGTCATGAACGAGAAGGTCGGGTCGACCGCCGGGTTCACGACCTCGATGTCGAGGCCCCAGACGGCGTTGACCGGCTCCCAGTAGGGGCGCCCCGCGCCGCCGAGCGGGTCGACGCCGAGCTTCAGCTTCGCCCCGCGGATCGCCTCCATGTCGAGGACGCTCCCGAGGTCCCTCACGTACGGCAGGACGAAGTCCTCCGCGCGCGTCGTCGCCGCCCGCAGGGCCCGCTCGTGGGGGATCCGCCTCACGCCGGCGTTCCCCGCCCGGAGGAGCTCGTTGGCCCGGCTCTCGATCCCCTTCGTGACGTCGGTGTCCGCCGGACCGCCGTTCGGCGGGTTGTACTTGATGCCGCCGTCCTCGGGCGGGTTGTGCGAGGGGGTCACGACGATGCCGTCGGCGAGGCGCTCCCGACGCCCCCGGTTGTGGACGAGGATGAGCCACGAGACGACGGGGGTCGGCGTGACGCCGTCGCCCCGGTGGACGACCGTCTCGACGCCGTTGGCCGCGAGGACCTCGAGCGCCGTCCGCTCGGCGGGGCCCGAGACGGCGTGCGTGTCCTTCCCGAGGTAGAGCGGCCCGTCGATCCCCCGGGCCCGGCGGTGGTCGCAGATGGCCTGCGTCGTGGCGAGGATGTGCTGCTCGTTGAAGCTGCCGTGGAGCGGCGATCCGCGGTGCCCGCTCGTCCCGAAGGCGATCCGCTCAAGGGGGTCCGCCGGGTCGGGCCGGCGCGCGGCGTACTCGCGCTCGAGCCGCGCCGGATCGACGAGGAGCTCTTTCGGGGCCGGCTTTCCGGCGAGGGGCGAGTTCGCCATGACGTCCTTCCTGCCGCCGGTCCCGGTATCCTCCGGGACCGGGAGGGCCCTCATCATGGCAAAGATCAGCACGTCGCGGATCGCGAAGTTCGTCCGCCCCTACCGGATCACGGACGGACGGAAGTTCCGGCTCAAGGACTACGACCCGGGCGACACGGCGGGGCTGAAGCCGGACAAGAAGCGGGCGAAGGAGATCCTCTCGAACGGCGTGAGGCTCCTCGCCGAGCTGCAGGACAAGCTCTACGCGCAGGACCGCTGGTCCGTCCTCCTCATCTTCCAGGCCATGGACGCCGCGGGGAAAGACGGGACGATCAAGCACGTCATGTCGGGCGTGAACCCGCAGGGGTGCCAGGTCTTCTCCTTCAAGGCGCCGTCGGCCGAGGACCTCGACCACGACTTCCTCTGGAGGACGACGCGGTGCCTCCCGGAGCGGGGCCGGATCGGCATCTTCAACCGCTCCTACTACGAGGAGGTCCTCGTGGTGAGGGTCCACCCGGAGATCCTCGCGAAGGAGAAGCTCCCCGCGAAGCTCGTCACGAAGGACCTCTGGAAGGAGCGGTTCCGGAGCATCGCCGAGTTCGAGGGGCACCTCGCCCGGAACGGGACGGTCGTCCTGAAGTTCTTCCTGAACGTCTCGCGGAAGGAGCAGAAGAAGCGCTTCCTCGAGCGGCTGGAGATGCCCGAGAAGAACTGGAAGTTCTCCGAGGCCGACGCGAAGGAGCGGCAGCTCTGGAAGGACTACATGGCCGCCTACGAGGAGACGATCCGCGCGACGGCCACGCCCGACTCCCCCTGGTACGTCATCCCGGCCGACAACAAGTGGTTCTCGCGCCTCGTCGTGGCCGGGGCCGTCATCCACGCCATGGAGCAGATGGACCTCTCGTACCCGGTCGTGGACGAGGCGAAGAAGAAGGACCTGGCCGCGGCGAGACGGCAGCTGATGGCGGAGTAGTCCCGCGGCCGGGCGTTGACTCCCGGCGGCGGGAAGACCATATTGGGGAGCGTCGGAGCCTAGGGGTGGCCCCCGGAAGGGGGCCTGAGATCACACCCTTGAACCTGATCCGGGTCGAACGGGCGTAAGGAAAGGCGATCAACCTCCGAGGGTTCCGCTTCGAGGACCCCGCGCGGAGGCGCGGGGCCGGGAGGCGGGCGATGGCAGGGAGCCAGATGAGCCAGGGGCGGCGGCGGTTCGGCGGCGGGCTTCTCGTCTTTCTGCTGGGAGCGCTGGCGGCGCGGGCCGAGGAGGGGCCGGCACGGGCGCCGACCCCCACGCCGGCGCCGCAGGCGACGCCGGCGCCCCCGGCCGTCCCGGAGGTCCGGCGGAGCGAGAGCCTGACGGTCTCGGCCGTCCGCGCCGAGGACGTCGTCCCGGTCACGAAGACCGACGTCCCGCTGGCCGCGATCGAGAAGGAGAACGTCGGGCAGGAGATGCCCGCGCTCCTCTCGCTGACGCCGTCCGTCACCTTCTACGCCGACTCGGGCGGGCCGAACGGCTACGCCTACTTCTCGATCCGCGGCGTCCAGATGACGCGCCTCAACCTGACCTTCGACGGGGCGCCGCTGAACGACCCGGAGGACTCGGCCTTCTACTTCGCGAACTTCGGCGACTTCGCGGGCGCCCTCGGGAGCCTCCAGGTCCAGCGCGGCGTCGGCACCTCGACGTGGGGCGCCGCGTCGTACGGCGCCTCGGTGAACTTCGAGAGCCTCGAGCCGTCGGACGGCTTCGGCGTCGGGCCGGGGTTCTCCGGGGGAAGCTCCGCGCCGTGGCCCGGGA
>DAOMFB010000061.1:0-10683 GCA_035429585.1 Thermoanaerobaculia bacterium | reverse complement strand
GTGGGTATCCGCCCGTTCGCCACGCTTCCGCTGATCCTCGCCGCGATGGGCGGCGCACGCGCCCTCGGGGCGTGGCTCCTCGGCGCCCTCCTCGCCATCTGCGACGGGCTCGTGACGGCCGAGCTGTCGGCGACCCTCCCGCGGGCGGGCGGGTCGTACGCGTTCCTCCGCGAGGCGTACGGACCGGAGCGGTGGGGCCGCCTCGTCTCGTTCCTCTTCCTGTTCCAGATCGTCTTCTCGGCCCCGCTCTCCATGGCCTCGGGGGCCATCGGCTTCTCGCGCTACCTAAGGTTCGTCGTCCCCGGGATCCCGGAGGGCTGGGAGGCGCCCGTGGCGTCGCTTCTCTGCGCCGCCGTCACGCTCCTCCTTTGCCGGCGGATCGGGGCGATCGGAAAGTTCTCGGTCGTCCTCTGGGTCGGCGTCCTCGCGACGCTCGGGATCGTCATCGGGCTCGGCCTGCCGCACCTGAAGATGGAGGCGTTCCGCTTCTGGGCGGCGCCCGTGGAGACGGCGCCGGGGTTGCCGGCTCCCGCCGGGGCCCTCGGAGGCCTCGGCGCGGCGCTGATCCTCGCCGTCTACGACTACCTCGGCTACTACAACATCTGCTACCTCGCCGAGGAGGTGAAGGAGCCGACGAAGACGATCCCGCGGGTCATCGTCGTCTCGATCCTTCTCGTCGCCGTCCTCTACGTCCTGATGAACGTCTCGATCCTCTCCGTCCTCCCGGCGACGCAGGCGATGGCCTCGAAAGCGACCGTCTCGGACTTCGTGGCGGCGGTGGCGGGGCGCGGGGTGGCCCAGGGGGTCACCGTCCTGATCCTCTGGACGGCCTTCGCGTCGGTCTTCTCGCTGACGCTCGGCTACTCGCGGATTCTCTGGGCCGCGGCACGGGACGGGAACTTCTTCCCCGTCTTCGCGCGGCTCCACCCGACGGAGGGATACCCGGTCGTGGCCCTCGTCGCCCTCGGCGGCGCGGCGGCCCTCTTCTCCTTCGTCGATCTGAAGAAAGTCGTCATGGCGATCCTCTCCATCCGGGCCGTGATCCCGTTCATGGCGCAGATCGTCGCGGCGCTCGTCCTCCGGCGCCGGCTGCCGGACTCGGCGCGGCCGTTCCGCATGTGGCTCTATCCCGCCCCGGCCCTCATCGCACTCCTCCTCTGGGGGTTCGTCCTCTTCTCGCCCGAGAAGGGGCTCCGGGCGGCGGGCGTCGTCGTGATCGGGGCGGGGACGATCGCCTTCCTGGTCCGCGCGCGGCTCAAGGGGGAGTGGCCGTTCGCGCCGACGGGGGCGGCTCCCGGTGCTAACATCCGCGCCGCGTCGTGAGGCGACGTACCCAAGTGGTTAAGGGAAGGCTCTGCAAAAGCCTCATTCGTCGGTTCGAATCCGACCGTCGCCTCCAGAATTCCCTCGAATGCAGTGAATCAGGGGGGCCCGGGGGGTGCGAACCCGGCGTGACCCTCTTCCCGGCGTTCGTCGCACCCCCCGAGAACAGACAGCCGTTCTTCAGCCCCCACGGATCGGCCACAGACTCCTCGAAGCCGTTAAGCTACCCCTCGTCACGCCGAGGCTTGCCGGAGTGGCGAAACTGGCAGACGCAGGGGACTTAAAATCCCCAGACCTCAAAAGGGTCATGCGGGTTCGACTCCCGCCTCCGGCACCATCCCGGGGCGATCTGAAAGTGAAGGAAACGTGAAGAAGACAGCTCTCGCCGCCGCCCTGGCCCTGACGGCCGCCTGCTCGACCCTGACGACGTCCTCCGCCTTCGACCCGGCGACGGACTGCGGGCGTTACCGAACCTACTCCTGGAAGAACACGGGAGACATCCGCGACCCGATCTGGAGCCGGCGCGTCGAGGACGTCCTCGAGGACACGGTGGCTCCGCGGGGCCTCAGGAAGGTGAAGGAGGGCGGGGATCTCTGGATGGCCGTCCACGCCCGCCTCTCCATGGACTACCAGGTGAACTACTGGGACACCGGCTGGGGCTACGGCTGGGGGTGGGGGCCCGGGCCGACCACGGTCACGGCGATTCCCGTCGGGACGCTCGTCGTGGACCTCGTCGACGCGAAGAAGGGGATGCTCGTCTGGCGCGGCGTGGCGCACGACACCCTCCGGCCCGACCGCGAGCCCGAGGAGCGGGAGCAGACGCTCCGGAAGGTCATGGCGCAGCTCTTCACGAACTATCCCCCGCCGAAGAAGTGACCCCGCCCGACGATCCTCTCGAAGCCCTCGAGGAGCGGCTGGGACACGGGTTCCGCGACCGGACCCTCCTTCTCCGGGCGCTGACGCACTCCTCGTTCGCGAACGAGGCGGATCCGGCGGCCGGCGTGGCCGACAACGAGACGCTCGAGTTCCTCGGCGACAGCCTGCTCGGCTTTCTGGTCGCCGATCTCCTCTTCCGCGCCCACCCGGAGTGGGGCCAGGGATGGCTCACGAAGGCCCGGGCCGAGCTGGTCTCGGAGGCGGCGCTCGCGGAGAAAGGGCGCGCCCTCTCGGTCGGTGCGTTCCTGCGCCTCGCCCGGACCGACGAGCGCGCCGGGGGGCGCGACCGCGACGCGCGTCTCGCGGACGCCGTCGAGGCGCTTGGCGCGGCGGTCTGGCTTGACGCGGGACTCGACGCCGGCCGCGCCGTCGTGGAGCGGCTCTTCGCCGCCGACGTCGCCGCGCTCGACCCGGGGGAGCTCTCCCGCCGCGACGCCAAGAGCGCCCTCCAGGAGCGGGCCCAGGCGGACGGAAAGCCGCTGCCGCGCTACCGGCTCGTCTCCGAGAGCGGGCCGGACCACGAGAAGCGCTTCGTCTGCGAGGTCCGGTACGGCGACGGCGACGAGCTGTCGGCGACGGGCGAGGGGCCGTCGAAGAAGGAGGCCCAGCGCGACGCCGCCCGCGCCGCGCTCGATGCGCTGGACCGCCTCAGCGCGCGAGACGCCTGACGAACGTCTCCGGCGGCTCGAAGCCGACGACGCGTTCGCCCGCCTCCTTCCCGTCCGGCCCGAGGAAGATCAGCGTCGGGACCCCCTGGATCCTCCACTTCTCCTTGAGCGCCTCGACCTCCGGCGAGCCCGTCCGGGTCAGGTCCGCCTTCAGGAAGGTCCAGGCCCGGCCCGCCGCGATCACGTCGGGGTCGGTGAAGGTCTTGTGCTCGAGCTCCTTGCACGGGAGGCACCAGTCGGCCGCGAAGTCGATCATGACGGGGCGGCCGGCGGCGGCGGCGAGCGCCGCCTCGCTGTAGGGGGAGAACGAGAGCTGCGCCGCCGCCTTCCGCGGAACGGCGAAGGCCGCCCCCGCCGCCAGAAGGCCGATCGCGACGGCGGCCCGGACGGGGAGGAACCACTTCAGGTCCCGGCCGCTCTTCTCGAGGAAGAGGATCCAGAGCCCGCCGGCGAGGAGCGGGACGGCGACGCCGATCTCCCAGAGGCGGGGCGGCAGCAGGGGGCGCAGGAACCAGACCGCGAGCGCGAGAAGGGCGAAGCCGAAGACGCGGCGGACGGCCTCCATCCACTCGCCCGAGCGGGGGAGCTTCGAGAGGCTCCCCGAAGCGGTCCCGAGGACCAGGTAGGGGAGGCCGAGGCCCATCGCCAGCGTGAAGAAGAGGCCGAGGCCCGTCGCGACGGAGCCCTTCGCGGCCACGTACGTCAGGAGCGAGAGGACGAAGGGTCCGATGCAGGGGGCCGCCACGAAGCCGACGAAGAGCCCCATCGTCAGGGCGCCCAGCGGCCCCGCCTTCGACCCCGTCCGGTCCGTGATGGCGTGCGGCGCCTGGATCTCGTAGAGCCCGAACATCGAGAGCGCCAGGGCGACCACGAGGAGCGCGATCCCGACGAGGACGGCCGGCTTCTGGAGCCAGGCGCCGAAGAGCGAGCCGGAGAGGGCGGCGAAGACGCCGAGGGCCGAATACGTGACGCTCATCCCGAGGACGTAGGCGACGGCGAGGCCGAACGTCCGGGACGTCTTCCCGGAGCCCTGGCGGGCGAAGAAGCCCACCGTGATCGGGATCAGCGGGTAGACGCACGGGGTGAGGTTCAGCGCGAGGCCCGAGAGGAAGACGAGGGCCAGCACGAACGGAAGCGACTTCCCGGCGAAGAGGTCCGCCCCGGAGCCCGCAACGCCGGCCGGAGCCCGGGGCGCGGCGCCGCCGAAGAGAGCGGTGTTGGCGCTCGCGGCCCGGGTGCCCGCCGGGGCGACCTCGAGGGTCAGCCTCGCCTCGACCCGGGCCGGCGGAAGGCACTGCTCGTCGTTGCACGGCTGGAACTCGACGGCGGCCACGAGCGTTCGCGGGCCGGGCGCGGCCGCGGCGTCGACGACCCCGTCGACCCGGAAGACCACCCGCCCCTCGTAGACCGCGAGCGGCTTCTCCGAGAAGGCGAACTTCATCTCCCGGTGCGCGGGATAGGAGGGCACCTCGAACCGGAGGCCCGGGACCTCCGGCAGGGAGACCTCGGTCGGGATGAGGAAGTCCTCGTTCGGGCGGTGGCTGTTGACGTGCCAGCCCGCCTTGACGTCCGCGACGACGGCGAGCCGGAAGGTCGTCCCCGCGACGAGGCGGTCGGCGTCGGCTGCGAGGGAGGCCGCGACGATCGACTCGGGCGACGGGACGTCGGCCCGGGCGGCCGCGGCGAGGAGCGACAGGGCGAAGATCGCGCGGGGGAGCCGGCTCGGATTCTTCATTTCGGGCTCGAGACCTCCTTCGAGGAGCCGGGCTTCAGCGCCTCGAGGAGCTTGTCGACCTCGGGCGTGAGGGGGGAGCCGGGCCAGTCGGTCTTGAAGGCCCTGAGGCGCCCCACGGCGAGGTCTTTGCGGCCTCGCGCGATCTCCACCTCGGCCCGCCGGAGCTGGGCGCGCTGCTTCAGGGCGGGGTCCGTGGCGGCCGCGAGGAGCCGGTCGAGCGTCGCCGCCGCCTCCTCGGGACGGCCGGCGTCGAGCTGGATCGTGGCGAGGTAGGCCAGGGACTGCTCCCGGAGCTCGGGAGGGGTCCGGGCGTCGCCTGCGAGGCGGACGAACCGGGGCTCGGCGAGGCTGTCGCCGCCGCGCCGGAAGGTCTCCCGGGCGACGTCGAAGACGAGGCGGAGGTTTCCCGGATCGGCTTTCTCGGCGTCCAGGAGCTTCCGGTAGGCGGCCCACTGCCTCTCCGCCTCCGCGAAGGCCTGCACCCAGCCCATCTGCGTCGTCGGGCCGGCCTGGCGCCCCGTGACGAGGAGATCCGGCGTGACGACGACCCAGGTCGGAGCCTCGGCCACGCGCAGGCGGACGGCCAGCTTCTCCCCTTCCGGGCTCCGGAGGAGGAGCCGAACGGGGACCTTGTCGCGGGTGAACGCGAAGAAGGAGGTGGACGGGATGACGAGCGCCTCCATCCGCTGGCACGGCCCGCAGTCGTCGTCCCCGAAGTAGACCAGGATCCGTCCGTTCGGCATCTTCCGGGCGGTCTCGACGGCCTCGTCCCAGTTCGCCGCCCACTTCACCTCGAGCCCGGCGGCGCCCGGCACGGCCGCCGGAGCCGGCGTGCCCTGCGGCGTCGCCTCGCCCGAAGCGGCGGCGGGAGGAGTCGGTGCGGTGAGGACGGCGGCGAGAAGAATCTGCGAAATCACTCTTTCCCCTTCGTTTGACACGCGGAGCCGCGCCATTTATAACGCCGGACTGCGTGGAGCGGCTTTTTCGCAAGCGGCGTGCCGCCCGCCGGTCCGATCGGTCGTGCCCAGGTAGCTCAGTTGGTAGAGCACGCGCCTGAAAAGCGCGGTGTCGCCGGTTCAATTCCGGCCTTGGGCACCATCTTCCGGTCCCCGGCGCTCACCACCGTCCGACCACGCTCAGGGCCCCCTCCAGCATCCGGATCTCGAGCGGCGTCCAATAGGCGACCCCGGTCAGGAGGTTGCCGTCGACGTGCGCCGTGAGCGGGCGGTCCGCCCGGAGCGTGACGGTCCGGCCCCGCCGGAGCCACACCTTGTCGAGCCCGAGGTGGGAGCCGCTGATGGCCCTCGGAAGGTGGCGCAGCGCCTCGAGCTTGCTGAAGTCGCCGAGCCGGCAGACGTCGAAGAGGCCGTCGTCGGGCCGGGCGTCGGGGGCCAGGTGGAAGCCGCCGCCGCTCGCCGGCCCGATGGCCACCGCCGCGAGGATCGACGGGCCCTCCAGGACCTCGCCGTCGATGTCGGCGGTGAGGTGGAAGTTCTCCCAGGTGCGGAGGACCCGGAAGACGGCCGTCAGGTAGGCCGCGAACCCGCGGATCAGCCGGAGCTTCGCCGCGTCGGCGGCCACCTCGCCGTCGAAGCCGAGCCCGACGCTGTTCGCGAAGAACCGCCCGTTCACCTGGCCGGCGTCCAGGGCCCGGACCTCCCGCCGGAGGATCACCTCGGCCGCGCCGGCCACGTCCCACTTCGTCAGCCCGAGGACGCGCGAGTAGTCGTTCCCGGTGCCGGCCGGGAAGACGGCGAGGAGCGGGCGCCGCTCCTTCGGGACGCGCATCAGGCCGCCCACGACCTCGTTCACGGTGCCGTCGCCCCCGACGGCCACCACGAGCTCCGCGCCCTCCCGGGCGCTCCGCTCGGCCAGGGCGATGCCGTCGTCCGGCGCGGAGGTCTCGAGCCATTCGCCGGAGACACCGGCCTTCTCGAACTCCGTCCGGAGACGGCGCTCCTCCCGGCCTTCCCGCCCTTTCCCGGCGGCGGGATTGGCGACGAAAACGATTCTCGGGTCCGGCAACAGGTAACATTCTAGGAGAGAGGGCGCCGTGGCCGTACTGAGAGTCGTCAGGCTGGGCGCGCCGGTCCTCCGGACCCGCGCCTCGGAGATCGAAACGCACGACCTGAAGAAGGGGCGGCTGAAGCCCTTCTTCGACGACCTGATGGAGACGATGGCCGAGTACAACGGGACGGGTCTCGCCGCCCCGCAGGTCTCGCAGCCGCTCCGCGTGGTCCTCTACGAGATCCAGTCGGAGAGCCGCGGGAAGGGCCTGACGATTCCGCCCACGATCCTCGTCAACCCGAGCTTCGAGATCCTCGACCCCTCCGAGACGGAGGACTTCGAGGCCTGCCTCTCGGTTCCGTTCCTCGCCGCGAAGGTGCCCCGGCCCCGGAAGATCCGGGTGAAGGCGCTGGACCGGCTCGGGAAGCCGCTCGACTTCGTGGCCGACGACTTCCACGCGCGCGTCGTCCTCCACGAGAGCGACCACCTCGACGGGACCGTCTACCTGGACCGGGTCAGGGACAGGGCTTCCATCCGGTACACGATTGATTACTGATGATGATCGGGGGGAACGACGACCGTCCCTGCGACACGCGGCGCCGGGGGCGTTCCCCCCGAGCCCCCCTGGGCCCTCTCACCGATGACCTCTGACGGACCGCTCTCCCCGAAGCACGCGCTGGTCCTCCTCAAGTACCGGCCCGTCTGCATCTGCAACACGATCCGGTACCCGCGGGTGAAGGAGGCGATCGACCGCGGGGCCCGGACCGTCGAGGAGGTCGCGAAGGCCACCGGCTGCACGACGGGGGAGTGCCGGGGCGAGCGGTGCCTGCCCGTCATCCGGGCGCTGCTCGCGGAGCCGAACCCTCCCTGATCCGGCGGCCGGTTCGCCTCGAGTCGATCGAGGAGTCCCCGGGCGGGCGCCGAGCGTACCTGTATGTAGAATCCGGGCGGGGCTCGGAACGGGCCCTCACCGAGGAGCCGAAATGGCCCAGAAACCCCTCGATCTCCCGGCCGCGGGTGCGTCCCCGCTGCCCGTCGCCGGGAGGGTCCAGCCGCCGCTGGGGCCGGGTCAGCCCTCCAGCTTCGGCTTCGACGTCCTGACGACGAAGCTCGACTGGCTCGTCCAGTGGGCCCAGAAGAACTCGCTCTGGCCGATGCCGTTCGGCACGGCCTGCTGCGCCATCGAGTTCATGTCGTCGGTCTCGTCGCACTACGACCTGTCGCGCTTCGGCGCCGAGGTCGTCCGCTTCTCGCCGCGCCAGGCCGACCTGATGATCGTGGCCGGAACCGTCACGGACAAGCAGGCGCCGATCCTGCGCAAGATCTACGACCAGATGCCGGAGCCGAAGTGGGTCATCTCGATGGGCGTCTGCGCCTGCACGGGGGGCTTCTACCGCGCCTACCACGTCGTCCAGGGGATCGACGAGATCGTGCCGGTGGACGTCTACGTGGCCGGGTGTCCGCCCACCCCCGAGAACCTCATCCACGGCTTCATGATGCTGCAGCGGATGATCCAGTCGGGCGAGCTCGCCCGGCACAAGGAGTCGAAGACGTTCGTCCCGATCCGCGTCGGGCCGGAGCCCGCGGACGCCCTCCCCGCCTACTCGCAGTCGCCCATGGCGCACGTTCCGGGGGAGCACGACCTGCCGGAGATGGGCGAGTCGGCCGAGGCCGACGCCCGGGCGGAGAGGGGGCGGCCGTGAGCGCCGTGGCCGCGCCGCCGTCCCTGGCGTTCGCCCCCGTCCTGGAGAAACGGTTCGGCGGGAAGGTCGCGGTCGAGACGCGTCCGGCGGCCGACGTCCCGACGATCGCCGTCGACCGCTCGGCCTGGCGCGACGTCGCCCTCTTCCTCCGGGACGACCCCTCGACGAAGTACGACCTCTTCCTCGACCTGGCGTCCGTGGACACGTCGCGCCTTCCGGCGACGCAGGCGCCCCGCGACGGGAACCGCTTCCAGGCGCACGTCATCCTCTACTCCACGTCCCGGAACGCCCACCTTCGCGTCCGCCTCGGCCTGCCGGAGGCGGACCCGTCCGTCGCGAGCGTCACGGACGTCTGGCCGGCGGCCAACTGGTTCGAGCGCGAGGCGTGGGACCTGATGGGCCTCCGCTTCGACGGCCATCCGAACCTCCAGCGGCTCCTGACCCACAACGGGTTCGTCGGGCACGCCCTCCGGAAGGACTACGAAGCCGGCCAGCGCTGGCTCTGCACCGAGGAGGACCTCCTTCAGACGCAGCTCGCCGCGAAGGCCGACGTCCCCGAGGACCTCTTCGAGACGATGACGCTGAACATGGGCCCGTCGCACAACGCGACGCACGGCACCCTTCGCGTCGTCGTCCGGCTCGACGGCGAGCGGATCGTCGCCGCCGAGGGGGAGTGCGGCTACCTCCACCGCTGCTTCGAGAAGATGGCCGAGACCCACACCTGGGTCCAGGTCGTCCCGTACACGGACCGGCTGAACTACTGCTCCCCGACGCTGAACGGCTTCGGCTACGCCCGGGCCGTCGAGCAGCTGGTCGGCGTCGCGGCCCCGCCGCGCGCGCAGGCGGTCCGGACGATCCTCTCCGAGTTCAACCGGATCATGGACCACATGGTCTGCATCGGGACGAACCTCGTCGACCTCGGCGGGCTGACGCCGTTCTGGTACGCGTACCAGTCGCGCGAGGAGATCTACGGCCTCCTCGAGGCCTGCTGCGGGGCCCGGCTGACCTCCTCCTACGCCCGGATCGGCGGCCTCTCGAACGACGTCCCGGCGAACTTCGTCGAGTGGTCGCGCTCCCTCTTCCCGAAGATCGAGCAGAACATCGCCGACGTCGACCGGCTCGTCACGAAGAACCGGATCGCACAGGACCGGATGCGGGGCACGGGCGTCGTCTCACGCGAGATGGCGATCGCCCACGGCTTCACGGGCCCCTGCGGCCGGGCCTCGGGTCTGGCGTACGACGTCCGAAAGGACGCCCCGTACGAGTTCTACGGCGAGGTCGACTTCGACGTCCCCGTGTCGAACGACGGCGACAACTACGCCCGCTACCTCGTCCGGATGGAGGAGATGCGGCAGTCGCTCCGGATCATCGACCAGGTGCTGAAGAAGCTCCCGGGCGGCCCCGTGAACACGGACGACTACCGCGTCACCCTTCCTCCGAAGCAGATGGTCTACAACGAGATGGAAGGGCTCATCTACCACTTCAAGCTCGTCTTCGAGGGGGCGAAGACGCCGCCGGGGGAGATCTACTCCTCTGTCGAGGGGGCCAACGGCGAGCTCGGCTTCACGCTGGTGTCCGACGGCAGCGGCTTTCCCTACCGGGTCAAGGTCCGCCCGCCCTGCTTCCCGCTCTTCGCCGCCTTCGAGAAGATCGCCGTCGGCGGGCTCGTCGCCGACGCCATCGCCACGCTCGGCATGCTGAACGTCATCGCCGGCGAACTGGACCGCTGAAGGAGTCCGCCGATGCCCGCCCGAGTCGTGAACGTCTCCGCCCCCCCGATGACCTTCTGGGAGCGGCTCTACCTCGTCGAGATCTTCAAGGGGATGGCGCGGACCCTCGCGCACTTCCTCCGGAACCTCGCCGACATGAAGCGCCTCCCGACCATCCAGTACCCGGAGACGCGCCGGACCTACTCCGAGCGCTTCCGCGGCCGGCACATCCTGAAGACCCGCGAGGACGGGACGCTCCGCTGCGTCGCCTGCTACATGTGCGAGACGGCCTGCCCGGCGGACTGCATCCACATCGAAGCGGGGGAGCACCCGGTCCTGGCCTACGAGAAGTACCCGGTCCGGTTCGAGATCGACATGCTCCGGTGCGTCTTCTGCGGCTACTGCGTCGACGCCTGCCCGAAGGACGCGATCTGGATGACGAAGGACTACGAGCTGTCGTACTTCGACCGTCAGAGCGCGATCTTCGGCATCGAGAAGCTCCGCGAGAAGCCGGAGGACACGGCCGCCGGCGGTCCGGGCTACGGCTACCGCCCTTACTACGGGGAGAGCCCCATGCGGAAGGCGGGGGAGTTCGAGCCGTC
>DAOMFB010000060.1:0-10718 GCA_035429585.1 Thermoanaerobaculia bacterium | reverse complement strand
GTAGCCGGCGGTCAGGTTGCGCAGCCGCGCGAGGTCCTCGCCGACGTCGGCGTGCTCGTCCACCATGACGGCGATCGGCCCCGCGAGGTCGACGCCCAGCGTCTCGCCGGCGGCGAGCGCGAGGCATGCCGGGACGGCCGAGACGGCCAGAAGCTGCGGGTCTCCGGCGGGAAACGGCGCCACGGCGGGGGCGAGAAGGAGGAGGAAGGGGCCGCCGAGGATGGCCCCGGTGACCGGCCCGTCCTCTCCGACCCACGCACCCGAGAGGGCCGCGTTGCGCCACCCGTCCTCGAGGAGGGGCCGGAGCGTGTAGGCCACGTCGTGCCAGACCCCCGGGGGGGTGTTCGAGCGGTCGACCCACCGGAGGAAGACGCCTCCCGCGAGAAGGAGAAGGACGATCGCCGCCTCCCGCCGGCGCGGCAGGCCGGGCTGCGACAGGTCCCGGGCGCGTCCCTCCGCCGCGATCCGGACGAGGAGGATCGCGCCGAGCCCGGCCGCGGCGGAGAGGAGGAGGTTCCGGAGCCAGAGGAGCCCGACGAGGAGCCACGTCTCCCGCGTGACGAAGAGGAGGACCGCCCAGCGGTCGCCTTCCGCGAGAAAGAGAAACGTCTCGGCCGCGACGAAGAGCCCGAAGAGGGCGGCCGCGACGCCGGGCCGGGCCTTCCGCGCTCCCGTCATCCCGCCGAGTATCCGCCCCCCGGCCGCGCCGCGGGACGCCTAGCGCGCCGGGAGAGCCCGGTTCTCCCCTGCGTCGCGGGGCGAAGAGCTCAGCGGGGCTTCTCCGGGGACGGCGCGGCCGTCGCCTCCGCGGCGGATCCTGCCGCCTTCTCCGCCGTCGTCCCGGGCCCGCATCCCTTCCGGCCGCCGGCCGGATTCGGGACCGCTCACGTCGGGACGCCGAGGCGCGGCAGGACGACGGCCTGGAGCAGCCACCAGGCCGCGAGGAAGAGGGCGACGCCGAGGAACTCTCCGGACATCACCCCGACTATCACTCTTTAGTTATAGAGAGTCAATTACCGCCTGCCGGAGGGCCATGTTCACTGATTCTGCTATGCCAGCAATCGCCCTGGACGCCATTCGTCCCGCCGCGCAGCCAGACTACCTTGGATTCGCGGCCGCCCGTAGTTCCCGGAATAGAGCTTCTGCATCAGTAGTTTCGGAGGGTCCGGTTTCTCTAGTTTCGCTAGGATCTCCGTAATCAAGACGATTCCCGCGCTGGAGGTACCGATGCATGCCGACTCTTGAGGTATCCGAATCCGGGATCGTGATTCGGGAAATGAAGGTCGCCAGTCGGGATGTCGGTGCCTTCTTCAACTGCCTAGCGGAGGGCGAACGACAGGCAGCTCTAGACCGCGTCATTCAGGTCGGTGTCTTCTGCCTCGAGCGGGCCCAATCCGCACAGGATCTAGAATTTGTGAGGCGCCAGGTTGAAGGGCTCCTGTCATCTGTTCAGACCTCGGTAGCTGGCCTTCCGAGCACGATCGAGAAGGCCCTTGTCGCACGGCTTGGGACCGAGAGCGGACAAGTCCTCGCTCCGGTAAAGGCCCTCGTCGAGCAGGCGTCAACGAGCACGTCTTCGAGGATTAACGAGGTCCAGGGGCTTCTCGCCAACGAGATTGACCCAGGGAAGGATTCGTCCACCCTAGGACGTGCCTTGGCGACCCTTCGGGCACTCCTCGATCCCCAGCGGACGGATTCTGTTCAGGGAAAGCTGGAGGCTGCTGTTCGCAGCGTGGCCGGAAAGGACGGCTCACTAGCCGTCACGGTAGCTGCCGCAGTGGAGAAGACACTCGAGCCCCTGGTGGCGAGCATCACCGCGCTCAGCCATCAGGTCACCGCCCAGAAGGCCGCCGAAGACGCTCTCGCTCAGACCACGGCGAAGGGCGCCACCTTTGAAGAGGAGGTTGTAGGCACTCTTCAAACGTGGGCGAGGCTATCTGGAGCCGAGGTTCACTACGTCGGACCGGAGAATCAACCCGGCGACGTCGTGATTCGTCTCTCGACGACTGCATCGCCCGAAGCTAGAGACATCACGATCGTGGTTGAAGCCCGTGACCGCCAGACGCCCATGGGGCGAAAGCAGATTCAGGACTACATCTCGCAAGCGATGGCCTACCGAAAAGCCGACGCGGGGCTCTACATCAGTGGTACTTCGGACGGTCTCGGAAAAGAAATCGGCGACTGGGCGGAAGGACAGGCCGAGTGCGGGCCTTGGGTTGCAACTGTACGCGAACATCTCGTGGTTGCGGTTCGGTTCCTACTCGGTCGCGTCCAGCTGGCTCGCATGCTCGCCACACGGGCGATGCCGGACCTCTCCTCTGCGCGCAGCGCTCTTCAACGCATCTCGATCTCGCTTTCCCGAATCTCTACGATCAACCGGAAGACGACGGTGGTTCGTACCACGGCCGATGAAATCCAGACAGAGGCCGAGCAGCTACGAGACGATATCAAGTCCGCCCTGACCGAGATCGAAGAACGCCTGCGTCTGCAGCCCGGGGCGACCCAGGCTAGCTCCGCGGCTTGAGGTGGCATCGTGGCCGAACACGAACCGCGTGGATTATCAGGGATCGGGGAAAGCGCCTACGAAGAAGTTGAGCTCTCTGCTGGCCTCGCCTGGCTGAGAACCAGAATCGAACGTTTCGTTCGCGGGGGCATCTACCTGATCGCCGGACAGCCCGGCATCGGAAAGTCAACCCTCGGGATCCAGATCGCGCTCGACCTCGGCCGTCGCGGTGAACGCTCTCTGTACATCCTCACGGAGCAGTCGAAGGAGGATCTCGCTCAGCGTGCGCGTCGAATGTCGGCTGACTGGTCACCGAAGCAGGCCACCGCCGCGCTGGCCCTGATCGAACCCGAGGAGTCGATCTACGACATCGAGAACCTCCCATCGTTCCTCTCGCATCAAGTTTTGAACCCGAGCGGGAAGTATCACGGGATCAAGTTCGTCGTCGTCGATTCCATTCAGGGGCACGGCCTCGCAGCAGCCGCGACCAAGAAGTACCGGCAGGTTTACGAGTTCTGCCGCCAGTGCAAGTCCGCCGGCATCACTGTTCTTCTCGTCGCGCACGTCACTAAGAAGGGCGAAATAGCTGGTCCGAAGGACCTCGAGCACAACGTCGACTGTGTTCTCGTTATGCGAAAGGCGATGGTCTATAGGCCGCTCTTCGTCCCGAAGAACCGGTTCGGACCAGCCGTTCTGAAGCCGGTGCCTCTTGAGATGGACCGAGTCACAACAGCGCTGAAGATCTCCCCACACACGGACTCCGTAAGCAGCGTCGCGCGCACCTACCTCGGCCGCCAGACCGGCGTTGCCGAAGCGCAGGCGGCCGTTTCACTCCCCCAGTACGGCTCGAGAGGGCGAATCACCGCGCCGGGCCTACCGAAACGCGAAATCGAACAGCTCACGACGTGCATCAGCCAGATACCGGAAATGGAGATCGAGGACTTGGATTACACGATCCAGTGCCGGCTTCCTGGCGAACGAAACTACCGGCGAATGCTCGGTCTCCCTCTCTGCCTGGCCCTCATCGCCTCCTACATTCAGAAGGACATTCCCGCGTACCACATTTACCTTGGCGAGGTCGACCTCCTCCGCCGCGTACGCGGGGTGCCCGACGACGTCCTCACGGAGTTCTGCGAGGACTTCCAGGAGGGGAAGCTCGGTACGCCCGTGAAGCTATTTTGCCCGCCCGAAAGTGCGAGTCTCCTGCGAGACCTCATCCCGAAGGGTGCCACGATCGTCTCGTGCGATCGCCTTGACGACGCTGTCTTCTCCACTTGGCCGGAGATCCGCGGCAACACACCTGCAGCTAAGGAGACTCGGAAATGAACCTCCGGGACGTCGCCCGCGAGAGGACGGTGAGCCTGCGCGACACCCTAGGCGGGCTCGAGAAGAAGCGCTCCGATTTTGACGGACGGAGCCAAGCAGAGCAGGAGCGAATCAAGAGAATATTCACGGATCTCGCCACCTGTCGGCGCGAAGAGGAACGTCTCGGCCGTCAGCTATCAGCAGCGGATCTCGAAATCGCCGACGTTCGGAATCAGATCGATGAACTCGAGAAGAAGCGAACAGAGCTCATCGAGAAGTACACCTCGCTATCAGATGCCCGCACGCAAGTTGAAGGGGGAACGAAGGACCTACGGAATCGCGAGAGAAAGCTGAACGAGGACGTCCGATCCGCGCAGGATTTTCTCCGATCCCTCGAGCGGGAGCGGGGCGAGCTGGACGGTCAACGGTCATCCCTCAGCACGGCCCTCCAGCAGACTTATGCCGATGCTTTCAACGAGTATTCGGTACACCTCAGGAAGAGCTTCGAAGGTCTGATCGGCGGTCAGGCGGAAAAGGCGAAGCGGGCGGACATGCGAAGAGCATTCGTCGTCGCAAGGGGTACCAACGCCGAGATGGGGATGCTCTGCGACCAGCGAGACGAACTGAGGTCCTTCCTCGAGTCTTCGCGGGTGCCCGGGGTCCGCGAACATCTGGAGAACCGCCTTCGGGAAATCGAGACTCGTCTGGAGCAGGAATTCCCCGGGGCCTTACTTTCGGAGGCGGCTGATCCGGCCGAGACGTTATCCGCCGAGCTGTTCTACCTCCGCGACGACGATGAGTTCGTACTCTTGTTTCCCTTCGAGGAGCGGATCTGGAACGAGATGGAGTCAACAGGCGCAGGGTCTCAGACGTGCAACATGGCCGCCACGATTCTCTACGGGGCTGCGAAGGCTCTCGGGTTGAAGCCCTCGGATGGTGAGTTCTGTCTCCGAGCTGGCAGGATTGCATTCGCCGGCCGCCTCGATGACACCGAGATTGCGGTGCTGGCCTCCTCACCGCTTCCACTGCCGAATCTTCCCGATGTGTATCTGAGCCTCTCCCGAATGCCGTCTGAGATCGAGGAGGCGCTGAAAAGCGATGCTGTCCGCTATTGAGGTCGCCCGGGAACTGCGCCTGCACCCCGCGAACTTGATTCTCTACATGGCCAGCCAGGGTGCATCGCTCGAAGAGACTTGGCCGACTTGTAACCCGGATTGGGTTGCCGCGCTAAAGAGCGCTTACTGGGAGCGATTCGGTGAACATGCTCGTCCACGAAATGGCAGTGCCGACGCCAGGCGCTCCGCTCCATCGGAAGATGGCTTGAGCGAAATCGCCCGTCGGATCCTCGCAAAGATGGCGGCGAAACGAAACTACGCGACCAACACCGTGAGCTTTGAGACCGTGAAGAAACATTACGGATCCGACCACCCCGACGCTGAGGCGGCGATTGAAGAGCTCCTCCGTCGAGGCCTGCTTATTACTGACAGCAGGCGAGGGCCTTATCGGTTAGATCCTGGTCGTACCGGAGAGATCGAGCGGCTTACCGGTTTCAGAACTTAGCCGGCATCAGGAATGCCGACACTCTGCTTCCGCTTGACATTGTCAAGCAGCGATCCTATGGTCTCCGCAGGAGAGAATCCCCCAGCGAAAGAGTCTTTGGTCTTCTCGCTGGAGCGCTCTTCGAAAAGTAGTGTGCGCCCGGGGGGATTCGAACCCCCATGAAACTCTTCGCGAGGGAGTCGCCTGATCCAATTAGGCTACGGGCGCACTAATACCTTCAGCCGCCGTTCGGGCGGCTTTTTTCATCTCAGTTCTTTCAAAGAACTTCTTCCAAAGCGATCAGAGGATCCACTCGTGCAGATCCCCTGACCTGGCCTTTCTCAGACCTTCCAAGTTTGGCGTTTCTCAGCTGCACCCGCTCGTCGCGCCGCAGTTCAGGCACTTGTAGCAGGCCGCGCTCCGGACCATGAGGCTCCCGCACTCGTGGCAGCTCGGCGCGTCTGCGCTGTTCTCGAAGGTGGACGGCGGCCGCACCGGGACCTCGACGGCGGCGAAAGCGATCGCGCGGGACTCCGGCGAGTCGGCCTTGGCCAGCGCGGCCGCGGCGCCGGGCGCCGCCGCCCCCCCCGCCGTCGCCGTCACGGCGGCGGCCCGCGGCGTGTCGTTCGCGAGAGCGGCCGGGGCCGGCGCCTCGCGAGAGACGACGCCGACGCGCTCCTTCAGGTCGGACGAGAGGAACTTCGAGGCGAGCCACCGGAAGATGTAGTCGACGAGGCTCTTCGCGATCGGGATCTCCGGGTTCTTCGTGTAGCCGGCCGGCTCGAACCGCATGTGGCTGAACTTCTCGACGAGCGCCTCGAGGGGGACGCCGTACTGGAGGGTGAGCGAGATGGCCGTGGCGAAGGCGTCCATCAGGCCGGAGATCGTCGAGCCCTCCTTGGCCATCGTCAGGAAGATCTCGCCCGGCGTCCCGTCCTCGTAGAGGCCGACGGTCACGTAGCCCTCGTGGCCCGCCACGGAGAACTTGTGCGTGATGGCCCGGCGCTCGTCGGGGAGCTTCCGGCGGCGCGGGGTCGTCGGGAGGACCGGGGCCGGCGCGGCGGCCGCCGCGGCCGCCCCCTTCCTCCCCTTCACGGCGTCGTCGCTCTTGGAGGCCGCGGTGTTGAGAGGCTGCGTCCGCTTGCAGCCGTCGCGGTAGATCGCGATGGCCTTCAGGCCCAGCTTCCACCCCTCGCGGTAGACGTTCTCGATCTCCTCGACGGTCGCGTCGTGCGGGAGGTTCACCGTCTTCGAGATCGCCCCGGAGAGGAACGGCTGGACCGCCGACATCATCCGGACGTGCCCCATCGGCGCGATGGAGCGGGTGCCGCCGACCGCCCGGAAGGCGCAGTCGAAGACCGGGAGGTGCTCGCCCTTCAGCCCCGGCGCCCCCTCGATCGTCCCCTTCTCGTCGATCCAGCGGACGATGGCGTTCGCCTCCGCCTCGCTGTAGCCGAGGCGCAGGAGCGCGTGCGGCACGGTGTTGTTGACGATCTTGATCGTCCCGCCGCCGACGAGCTTCTTGTACTTCACGAGGGCGAGGTCGGGCTCCACCCCCGTCGTGTCGCAGTCCATCATGAAGCCGATCGTCCCGGTCGGGGCGAGGACGGTCGCCTGCGCGTTCCGGTAGCCGTGCTGACGCCCCGACTCGAGCGTCAGGTCCCAGACGGCCCGCTGGGCCTCGAACAGGTCCTTGGGGACGCCGGGGCGCGCCACGCGGTACGCGGCGTCCCGGTGCATTCCGATCACCTCGAGGAAGGTGTCGCGGTTCGGCGCGAAGTTCGCGAAGGGGCCCATCTCCGCGGCCAGCTTGGAGGAGGCGAGGAACGCCTGGCCGTGCATGAGGCTCGTGACCGCCGCCGCGTAGTGGCGCCCCTCGTCGCTGTCGTAGGGGAGGCCGTTGTACATGAGGAGCGCGCCGAGGTTGGCGTAGCCGAGCCCGATGGGGCGGAAGTCGTGCGAGTTCTTCGCGATGGCCGGCGTCGGGTAGGAGGCCTCGTCCACGAGGATCTCCTGCGCGGTGAAGACGACGTCCACGGCGTGCCGGAACTTCTCGATCTCGAGGCCGCCGTCCTCGCGCGCGAACTTCATCAGGTTCAGGGAGGCGAGGTTGCAGGCCGAGTCGTCGACGAACATGTACTCGGAGCAGGGGTTCGAGGCGTTGATCCGGTGGGTGGCCTTGCAGGGGTTCCAGCGGTTGATCGTCGTGTCGTACTGGATGCCGGGGTCCCCGCAGATCCACGCGGCCTCGGCCATCTTCGAGAAGAGCTTCCGCGCCTCGAACGTCCCGAGCGGCTCGCCCGTCGTCACGGCGAGGGTCGTGTGGGTGCCGCCCTTCTCGACCGCCTCCATGAAGGCGTCGGTGACCCGGACGGAGTGGTTGGCGTTCTGGAAGGAGACGTTGCTGTAGACCTCGCCGCCGAAGGAGCCGTCCCAGCCGGCCTCGATGAGGTCCCAGGCCTTGCGCTCCTCCTTCGCCTTGCACTCGATGAACTCCTCGACGTCGGGGTGGTCCACGTTCAGGATCACCATCTTCGCGGCGCGGCGGGTCTTCCCGCCGGACTTGATCGCCCCCGCGAAGCTGTCGAACCCCTTCATGAACGAGACGGGGCCGGATGCGATCCCGCCCGAGGAGAGCGACTCGGTCGAGGAGCGGAGCGAGGAGAGGTTCGAGCCGGTTCCCGAGCCGAACTTGAAGAGCATCCCCTCGGTCTTCGCCAGGTCGAGGATGGAGCCCATGGAGTCGCCGACGGCGTTGATGAAGCAGGCCGAGGCCTGGGGCTTCGCCTCGACGCCGACGTTGAACCAGACGGGGGAGTTGAAGCTCGCCGCCTGGTTGACGAGGAGGGCCGACAGCTCGTCCGAGAAGACGTCCCGGTCGGCGGCCGTCCGGAAGTACCCGCCCTTCCACCCCCAGCCGGTGATCGCGTCGACGACGCGCGAGACGAGCTGCCGGACCGAGCGCTCGCGCTGCGGCGTCCCCGCCTTCCCGTGAAAGTACTTCTGCGCGACGATGTTCGTCGCGGTCATGGACCAGGTCCTCGGGACCTCGACGTCCTTCTGCTCGAAGAAGACCTCGCCCTTCTCGTTCGTGATGGCCGCGGTCCGGAGCTCCCACTCCACGGCCTCGAAGGGGGGCGTGACGCCGTCGGTGAAGAGACGCCGGAAGGTCAGCCCCGAGAGGCCGGTACCGGCCGCCCGGGTCCTGGTCGCCGTCTGGCGGGGCTTCGTCTCTCTCTCGGCTGCGCTCATGCGGAAACTCCCACTTTCGCTCTCCGGTTCCTGCCGACTCTTCGGACGGCCGGGGACACCGCCTCCCCGTTCTTGTGCCTGGTGTACTGGTTCCTGCCTCGGTTAACGGACGTCTTTCAAGGTAGTCCGGCGGTTCGGGAATTTCAAGGGGAAAATACAACCGGTAGTGTCCTTGTGATCGGAAGGCACTAGATCCTGTGGCCCGAGACATGCTTCCCCGCAGCCCCGGCCGCCCCCATCCGTTTGACTTCTCCCTGCGGAGACCCTAGAAGGTGAGCGGACGGGCGGTCCGCGCGTCCTTTGGAGGTTGCCCATGTCGTCCACGCTTCGAGAGAACAGTTCCGCGCCGGCGGCGGAGGGCTTCGCGCTCGCCCTGACGGACCGCGCCGTCGAGAAGGTGAAGGACTTCGCCGCGAAGATGCCGGACGCCGCCGGAAAGGCGCTCCGCGTCTTCATCCAGGGGGGCGGCTGCTCCGGCTTCCAGTACGGCTTCACCTTCGACGACCGGCGCCCCACGGACCACGTCCTCTCGGTGAAGGACATCGAGGTGATCGTCGACCCGGCCAGCGCCACGAAGCTCCACGGCGCCACGGTCGACTTCGTCGAGGACATGCGCGGGGCCGGCTTCTCGGTCGACAACCCGAACGCCACGCACGGCTGCGGCTGCGGAAAGTCCTTCGGCTGAGATGACCCGGGCGGAACCGGCCGCCGGCCGGTTCCCCCGGGACCCCGTCCGTTCACCGGGCGGCGTCGAACGGAGGAGCTGTCCGGAAATGGATCGTGTTCCCCCGCGTCCGTCTATAGTCGCCGCGTGACGCTTCCCCGGCGGTCGATTCTCGTCGTCGTCTTCCTGACGGTCTTCATCGACCTCGTCGGGTTCGGGATCGTCATCCCGCTCCTCCCGCTCTACGCGAAGACCCACGGGCCCTCGCCGGCGGTCCTCGGCCTCCTGATGGCGACCTTCTCGGCGATGCAGTTCCTCTTCGCGCCGGTCCTCGGCCGGCTCTCGGACCGATTCGGCCGGCGTCCCGTCGTCCTCTTCTCGCTCCTCGGGACGGTCGCGAGCTATCTCCTCTTCGCCTTCGCCCACTCGATCCCGGGACTCTTCGCCTCGCGGCTCCTGGCGGGGATCACGGGAGGGAACATCGCGGCCGCGCAGGCCATCATCGCGGACGTGACGCCTCCCGAGGAGCGGGCCCGCGGGATGGGCCTCGTCGGGATGGCCTTCGGCCTCGGCTTCATCTTCGGCCCTGCCATCGGCGGGCTCGCCGTCCGCCTCGGGGAGGCCGGTCCCGGGCTCTTCGCCGCCGGGCTCTCGCTCGTCGCCTTCGTCTGGGCCCTCGTCCGCCTCCCGGAGACGCGCCCCGAAGGGATCTCGCCGCGTCCCGCGACGTTCCTTCCCGTCGCCGCCCTCGTCCGGACGTTCGAGCGCCCGGGGATCGGGGCGTTCCTCCTCCTCTCGGCCCTGACGACGACCGCCTTCGCGAACTTCGAGGGGACCTTCTCGCTCTTCCTCGCGACGACGTTCGCCCTGCCGCCGGAGAAGGTCGCGGGGGCCTTCGTCGCCATCGGCGTCCTCGGCGTCCTCGTCCAGGGAGGGCTGATCCGGCCGCTCGTGAAGCGGTTCGGCGAGGTTCGCGTCCTCGTGGCGGGGACGGCGCTCGTCCTGGCCGGCTTCCTCGCCCTCCTCGGCGCCCGGAGCCTCGCCACGCTCGTCCCCGCCGTCGGCATTCTCGGCGTCGGGATCGGGATCACGAACCCCGCGCTCTCCGGCGTCGTCTCCCGGCGCACGTCGCCCGCCGAACAGGGGGAGGTGCTCGGGGCGTTCCAGTCGATGGCCTCCCTCGGCCGCGTCGTCGGCCCGTTCTGGGGCGCGAGCGCCTTCCTCCGGTTCGGCCCGGTCGGCCCCTTCGGCGCGGGCCTCCTCCTCGAGGCGGCCGCCCTCGTCCTCTGCCTCTCGCGGCTCGGCCGCGAGCGCCGGGAGGGGACGGCGTGAGCCGTCCGGTTCCGCTCGCGCGGGAATGCCCGGCCGTCCGGATCCCGGACGGGACGCCGGTCCACCTCCCGGCAGGGACGCCCGTGACGCTCCTCCAGGCCCTCGGCGGCTCGTTCACGGTCG
>DAOMFB010000059.1:0-10808 GCA_035429585.1 Thermoanaerobaculia bacterium | reverse complement strand
GATTCTGCGGGGCTGCCCCGCCGCTGTCAACCGGTCCCCGGCGCGGGGGTCCTTTGCGGCGCCGGGTGGCGCTGATACCACCCGCCGCGCGCCCGGCGGGGGCGATTTACACAGCCCTGAAGATCCTGTGGAAAAGATGACGGCCTGGACCAAGATCCTCGAGCACCTGAAGAGCCGGGTCGACGAGCGCGACTTCGAGACCTGGTTCCGCGACTCCCGCCAGCGGTCGGAGTCGGCCGAGGCCATCGTCGTCCACGTCCGCGCCCCGCTCTACGTGAACTACATCCCCGAGGCCTTCGGCGCGCAGATCGCCGACGCCGCCCAGCACGCCGGCTACGGCAACCGGGAGATCCGCTTCGTCGCCGACGGCGACTACGCCTCCTCGGCGGAGCCGCTCCGGGTGCCGGCGGAACCGCGGCGCCGGACCGGCGGGCTGAATCCCGCGTACACCTTCGAGAACTTCGTGACGGGCGAGTCGAACCGGCTGGCGCACGCGGCCGCCCTCCGGGTGGCCGACCAGACCTCCCGGCAGTACAACCCGCTCTTCGTCTGCGGCGGGACCGGCCTCGGGAAGACGCACCTGATGCAGGCCATCGGGCACCGGCGGCTCTCCCGCCGGCCGGGGGAGCGCGTCGTCTACCTCACGTCGGAGAGCTTCGTGAACGAGGTCGTCCAGGGCGTCCGGTTCAACCGGATGGAGAGCCTGCGCCAGCGCCTCCGGGCGGCCGACCTTCTCCTCCTCGACGACGTCCAGTTCGTCGTCGGAAAGGAAGCCTCCGAGAACGAGCTCTTCCACACCTTCAACGCCCTCTACGACGTGGGAAACCAGATCGTCTTCTCGTCCGACGTCCCCCCGCGCGAGATCCCCGGTCTCACCGACCGCCTGAAGAGCCGCTTCGAGGGGGGCCTCATCGTCGACATCCAGGCGCCGGACTTCGAGACGAAGGTGGCGATCCTCCGGCAGAAGGCGGACGCGCACCAGCTCAAGGTCGAGGACGACGTCGCCTTCTTCCTCGCGGGAAAGATCAAGTCCTCCATCCGGGAGCTCGAGGGGTACTTCAACCGTGTCGTGGCTTTCGCGTCGCTCAAGGGAGAGCCGGTCTCGCTCGAGCTGGCGCGCGAGGCGCTCCGGGACGTCTTCCGCGGCGACGAGCGGAGCGCCTCGCCCGCGGAGATCATCCGTGCGGTGGCGACGCACTACGGCCTGAAGCCGGCCGACCTCCGGGCGCGGACGAAGCGTGGGCCGATCGTCTTTCCGCGGCAGGTCGCCATGTACGTCCTGAAGGAGGTGACGGACCTCTCCCTCCCGGAGATCGGCCGTCTCTTCAGCGACAAGCACCACACGACGGCGCTCCACGCGATCCGGAAGATCGCCGCCCTCCGCGAGGAGGATCCCGACCTGGATCGTCTCCTCGCCGGCTTCGTGGCGCAGTTTCGCTGACTTTTTCACCGGTTTTTCCTGCGCTCCACCCCGCGTTCTGGACTGCCGCGGCGCCGCCCGGAGGCGCGCCCTTTTTTTCACAGAATGTCACCGCATTCGGCAACCCCGTTCCTGCCGACATAAGGTCTTGTTTTTGAATGGTTTGCTTCGATTTTCTCCTTTCCCACAGCCTTACGACTACTACTTCGGTTCTAAGGTCTTCCAATGCTAAGATTTGAGAGGTAAAGGAGCCGCCGTGGAGCTCACTCTCAGGGCTGCCGTTTTCGCTCGCGAACTGGGACTCCTCCAGGGAGTCGTGGAGCGCCGCACGACGCACCAGATTCTCGGCAACGTCCTGCTCGAGGTTCGCGACTCGCGGATGACGCTGACCGCGACGGATCTCGACACGACCTTCGTCTCGGAGATTCCCGCGACGACCGTCAAGAGCGAAGGGGCCGTGACCGTTCCCGCGCGGCGGCTCTACGACGTTCTCCGGGATCTGCCGGCGGACGCCGAGATCGGCCTCAAGGTGCTGGAAAACCACCACGTGGCGCTGTCGTGCAAGGAGCCGAAGCTCCGGATCCGGCTGAACGGCCTGCCGGCCAGCGACTACCCGACCCGACCGGAGGCCGGACGCGGGCCGACGCTGACGCTCAGCTTCGGTGCCCTGCGCCGTATGGTGGACAAGGTCCGCTTCGCGGTCTCCACGGAGGAGATGCGCCTCCAGCTGCAGGGCGCCCTCCTGAAGGTCCGGAGCGGCGGAACCGCCGAGATGGTCGCCACGGACGGCCACCGGCTCGCGCTCGTCGAGGTGGAGGGGGTCACGGCGGACGCGGGGTTCGAGCCGGTCCTCGTCTCCAAGAAGATCCTCGACGAGCTCGGGAAGCTCGACGCCGGCGACGACACGGCCGTCTCCATCACCCGCGGCACGAACCACATCGGCTTCGAGGTCGGATCCCGCCGGCTCTACGCCAAGCTGGACGAGCGGCGCTTCCCGGACTACGAGAAGGTGATCAGCAAGGAAAACGACAAGAGGGCGACGGTGGGCCGCGAGGACCTCCTCGGCGCCGTCCGGCGGATCGCGCTCCTCTCGGGCGACCGGACGAAGGCCGTCAGCCTCGGCTTCGGCCCGGGGCAGCTCGTCGTCTCCTCGGAGAGCCAGGACGTCGGCGACGGCAGCCAGGAGCTCGCGATCGCGTTCGACCAGGGGAGCCTGACCCTGCGGCTGAACGCCCGGTACCTCGAGCAGTTCCTCGAGGCCGCCGAGACGAAGGACGTCCACCTCTTCGTCAAGGACGAGCAGGCGCAGTGTCAGGGGCGCCCGGGCGAGGCGCTGGCCGGCATCCGGAACTACCTCTACGTCGTGATGCCGATGAGGATGTAGCGGCCGTTCGTGGAGATCACAGCACTCACCCCCGAAGGCTTCCGGAACCTCACCGGCGGCCGGATCGAGTTTCACCCGCGCCTCAACCTGATCGTCGGGGACAACGGGCAGGGGAAGACCAACCTGCTCGAGGCCCTGGCGATCGTCTCGGGCCGGCCCTCGTTCCGGACCGCCGACCTCTCGGAGGCCCTCCGCGCCGGCGAGCCGCGGGCCCTCCTGACGGCCCGGATCCGGCGGCCGGAGGCCGCCCCCGCGGACCGGGACGGGCACCTCGGCGCCCGGCTCTCCGTCGGCGCCCGGGAGCAGTTCTGGAACGGCGAGAGGATCTCGCGCCTCCGCGCCAGCCGGCTCGCGCCGATCGTCTTCCTGACGGCCCGGGACCTGGCCCGCTACGGCGGGCCGCCGGCCGAGCGGCGGCGAGCGCTCGATCGCGCCGCGCAGGCGCTCGACCCGGAGTACGGCCGGGACCTCGTCGCCTACGAGAAGGCGCGCGTTTCGAAGGGGCGTCTCCTCGGGGCGCGCAGCCGGTTCGACGCTGACGAGCTCGCCGTCTACGAGGAGGCGATGGCGGTTTCCGGCGGACGCGTGGCCGCCGCCCGGCGGCGGACGCTCGGGGTTCTGGAGCGGTTGCTCGCCGAGAGCGCCGCCCGGCTCCGGTCGTCCTTCGCCGACCTCCGGCTCGAGATGGCGAGCGACCTGCCCGCCGACGGCACGGCGGAGGTCCTGGCCGACGGGCTCCGGGTCCGGATGGGGGAGCGGGCGGCCGAAGAGCGCCGGGCGGGGCGCTGCCTCGTCGGCCCGCACCGCGACGACGTCGTGCTGTCGAGCGGCGGCGCGGCCGTGGCGACGCGGGCCTCCTCCGGCGAGAACCGGACGCTGGTCCTGGCCTGGACGCTCGCGGAGACCGCCCTCGTCGGCGAGGCCGTCGGGACCGCGCCGGCCCTCGCCTTCGACGACTTCGACTCGGAGTGGGACCCGGGCGTCCTCGCGGCCTTCGCCGAGGGGCTGCCGGAGGACGCGCAGGTCTTCCTGACGTCGGCCCGCCCCGACGCGGTGCGGGGGCTGCCGCTCCCGGCGGGCGTTCTCCTCCGGATGGCGCGCGGGCGGCTGTCGCGCGAGGGAATCCTCGGCGCGGGACGGGGCGGCGCGGACGTCCGGGCCCGGGCGGGGGAGCGATGAAGGACGTCTCGGGCGCCGGGACTCCGGCGACAGAGAATGGCGTGAACGGCGCGAACGGACGGTCGGGGGGTGCCGACACGTACGGCACCGACTCGATCAAGCTCCTCAAGGGCCTCGAGGCCGTGCGGAAGCGGCCCGGGATGTACATCGGGAACACCGACGACATCACCGGCCTCCACCACATGGTCACGGAGCTCGTCGACAACGCGATCGACGAGGCGCAGGCCGGCTGGTGCGACCACGTCGTCGTGACGGTCCACGCCGACAACGCCGTCACGGTGGAGGACAACGGCCGCGGCATCCCGGTCGGCCCCCACCCGGTCCACCAGCGCGAGACGCTGGAGATCATCCTGACCGACCTCCACTCGGGCGGGAAGTTCGACGACAACGCCTACAAGGTCTCGGGGGGCCTCCACGGGGTCGGCCTGTCGGTCGTCAACGCGCTCGCCGAGACCCTCCTCGTGGAGGTGAAGCGCGAGGGGAAGGTCTGGCAGCAGAACTACGCGCGCGGGGTCCCCGTGGGACCGATCCGCGAGGTGGGGAAGACGGCGAAGACCGGGACGCGCATCACCTTCCGCGCCGACCCGGGGATCTTCAGCGTCACGGCGTACAACTTCGACGCCCTCTCGCAGCGGCTCCGGGAGCTGGCGTTCCTCAACTCGGGCGTGACGATCGACGTCGTGGACGAGCGGGACGAGAAGGGGCCCAAGCGGCACACCTTCCGCTACGAGGGGGGGATCCGCTCCTTCGTGGAGCACCTGAACAAGAACAAGGAGCCGGTCCACGAGGCCGTCATCACGTTCGCCGACGTGAAGGACGCGACGGGCGACCCCGTCGCCGACGCGAAGAGCGAGCGCCTCGACGTCGCGCTCCAGTGGAACAACGGCTATCTCGAGCAGATCTTCTGCTTCACCAACACGGTCTCGAACCGGGACGGCGGGACGCACCTCGAGGGGCTGAAGGCGGCGCTGACGCGCGCCATCCAGCGCTACGCCGAGGCGAACCAGCTGACGAAGAACCTCAAGGACACCGCCCTCTCGGGAGACGACTGCCGCGAGGGGCTCACGGCCGTCGTGTCGCTGAAGATCCGCGACCCGAAATTCTCCTCGCAGACGAAGGAGAAGCTCGTCTCGCAGGAGGCGAAGACGTGGGTCCAGACGGTGACCTACGAGAAGCTCTCGAGCTACTTCGAGGAGAACCCGAAGGTCGCCCGGCGGATCGTCGACAAGATCGTCGAGGCCGCGCGGGCCCGCGAGGCCGCGCGGAAGGCGCGCGAGCTCGTCCGGCGGAAGGGCGCCCTCGACGGCGCGGGCCTCCCCGGCAAGCTCGCCGACTGCCAGGAAGCGGACCCGGCGCTCTCCGAGCTCTACATCGTCGAGGGCGACTCGGCGGGCGGCTCGGCCAAGCAGGGGCGCGACCGGCGGACCCAGGCGATCCTCCCGCTCAAGGGGAAGATCCTGAACGTCGAGAAGGCGCGCTTCGACAAGATGCTCGCCTTCGCCGAGATCCGGTCGCTCATCCTGGCCCTCGGGGCGGGCATCGGCGAGGAGTTCGACCCGGACAAGCTTCGCTACCACCACATCATCCTGATGACGGACGCCGACGTCGACGGGTCCCACATCCGGACGCTCCTCCTCACCTTCTTCTTCCGCCAGATGCGGGCCGCGATCGAGCGCGGCTACCTCTACATCGCGCAGCCGCCGCTCTACAAGGTGCTGGACGGGAAGAAGGAGACCTTCCTCAAGGACGACAAGGAGTACGCGCGGTATCTCCTCGCCCGGATCGGGGACGACCGGACGCTGACCGCCGACACGTCCGAGAAGGGCGCCCGCGGCGAGCAGCTCGTCTCCCTCGTCGCGGAGATGCAGGACTGGCGGCAGCTCACGAAGCGGCTCGCGGCCCGCGGCTTCCCCGAAGCGCTCGTCCGGACGCTGGTCCGCGAGGGGCTGACGGAGCCGGGCGCGCTCCAGGACCGCGCCCGGCTGGAGCGCGCGGAGCAGCACCTGTCGGCGGTCGTGGAGTCGTTCGCGGTCCTGCCGGACGAGGAGCACGGCGGCTACGCCGTCCACGTCTCCCAGGAGGTGAACGGCGTGGCGAAGACGGGCGTCGTCGACGCGGCCTTCCTCGGCGGCTGGGAGATGAAGCGGGGCACCGAGCTGGCGGCCGCCCTCGAGGGGTTCCTCGACGGCCCCTACCGGCTGAAGACCAACGGCGACGAGCGGCTGGCCGCCACCCTCGGGGACGCCGTGGACGCGGTTCTCGAGAGCGCGAAGAAGGGGCTGACGATCAGCCGCTACAAGGGCCTCGGCGAGATGAACCCCGAGACGCTCTGGGAGACGACGATGAACCCCGCGACGCGGCGCCTCCTGCAGGTCCGCGTGGAGGACTTCGTCGAGGCCGACGAGATCTTCAACATCCTGATGGGCGACGCCGTGGAGCCGCGGCGGGCCTTCATCGAGACGAACGCCCTGAACGTCTCGAACCTGGACGTCTGATATGAGCCGGGCTGAACCCGCGTCCGGGTTCCCCCGGACCCCCTCCGCGACCCAGAGGACCAGAGCGTGAGCGACGAGACCCCAAAGCCGCCGGCGGCCGAGGCCGGCGAGAGGATCCCGATCTCCATCGAGGAGGAGATCCGGCGGAGCTACCTCGACTACGCCATGTCCGTCATCGTGGGCCGGGCGCTCCCCGACGTCCGCGACGGCCTGAAGCCGGTCCACCGCCGCGTCCTCTACGGGATGTGGGAGCAGGGGAACCGGGCCGGGCGGCCCTACAAGAAGTCGGCCCGCATCGTGGGCGACGTGATGGGCAAGTACCACCCGCACGGGGACGCGGCCATCTACGACACGATCGTCCGGATGGCGCAGGACTTCTCCATGCGGGAGACGCTGGTCGACGGCCAGGGGAACTTCGGGTCGGTGGACGGCGACGCCGCCGCGGCGATGCGGTACACGGAGGTCCGGCTGACGCGCCTCGCGGAGGAGATGCTCGGCGAGGACATCGACAAGGAGACCGTCGACTGGACGCTCAACTACGACGGGTCCCTGTCGGAGCCGGTCGTCCTGCCCTCGAAGTTCCCGAACCTGCTCGTCAACGGCGCCGAGGGGATCGCCGTCGGCATGGCGACGAAGATCCCGCCGCACAACCTGGCCGAGGCGTGCGCGGCCGCGGCCCTCCTCCTCGAGAACCCGGACGCGTCCCTCGCCGACCTCCTCCGGATCCTTCCGGGCCCGGACTTCCCCACGGGCGGGATGATCCTCGGGCAGCAGGGGATCGCCGACGCCTACCGGACGGGGCGCGGCATCCTCCAGGTGCGCGGCCGGGCGGCGATCGAGAAGGCGCGGAAGGGGGACAAGGAGTCGATCGTCATCACGGAGATCCCCTTCCAGGTCAACAAGGCCCGCCTCATCGAGCAGATCGCCGGGCTCGTGAACGACAAGCGCGTCGAGGGGATCTCCGCGATCCGCGACGAGTCGGACCGCGAGGGGATGCGGGTCGTGGTCGACCTGAAGCGCGACGTGATGGCGCAGGTCGTTCTGAACCAGCTCTTCGCGCTGACGCCGCTCCAGTCGTCGTTCGGCGTGATCTTCCTCGCCATCGTCGACGGGCAGCCGCGCGTCCTGCCGCTGAAGGAGCTCCTCCGGCACTTCCTCGACCACCGCCGGCAGGTCGTCGTCCGCCGGACGAAGTTCGATCTCAGGAAGGCGGAGGAGCGCGCGCACCTCCTGCTCGGGCTGGCCCTGGCGCTGGCCGACATCGACCGCGTCATCGCGATCATCCGGGGCTCGAAGGACCCCGCCGAGGCCAAAGCGCGGCTCACGACCGAGGTCGCCTTCGAGCGGGGGGCTCTCGAGCGCTTCCTCGGCGTCGAGGCCCTCGACCTGACGGGCGCGGCACGCCTCGAGGCGGGCCGCCTCATGCTCGACGGGGTGCAGGCCCAGGCCATTCTCGAGATGCGCCTCCAGCGGCTGACGGGCCTCGAGCGGGAGAAGATCGTCTTCGAGTACCGGGAGGTCCTCGCGACGATCGCGGACCTCAAGGACATCCTCGCCCGCCCCGAGCGGGTGACGGCCCTTCTCCGGGCCGAGCTCGAGGAGATCTCGTCGCGGTTCGGGAACCTCCGCCGGACGGAGATCGCCGCGGCGGCGGGCGAGCTCGCGATGGAGGACCTCATCGCCGAGGAGGAGGTCGTCCTCACGGTGACCCGGGGCGGCTACGCGAAGCGGACGCCGCTCTCCCTCTACCGCGCGCAGCGCCGCGGCGGCAAGGGGCGGACGGGGGCCGCGACCAAGGAGGAGGACGTCGTCGAGCACCTCTTCGTCGCCTCGACGCACGATTACCTCCTCGTCTTCACGAACCGCGGACGGGTCCACTGGGTGAAGGCCTACGACCTCCCGTCCCTCGGCCCGGCGGCCCGCGGCAAGGCCCTCGTGAACCTCATCCAGCTCGGCGAGGGGGAGCGCGTGGCCGCCCTCGCCACGACGCGGACCTTCCCGGACGACCGCTTCGTCCTCTTCGCCACCCGGAACGGCCTCGTGAAGAAGACGGTCCTCTCCGCCTACGGGAACCCCCGGGCGAGCGGGATCATCGCGATCAACCTCGAGGAGGGCGACGAGCTCCTCTCGGCCGGGATCACCGACGGGAAGCGCCTCGTCTTCCTCGGGACGCGCGACGGCATGGGGATCAAGTTCTCCGAGACGGACGTGCGGCCCATGGGGCGCGACACGACGGGCGTCAAGGGGATCGAGCTGCGCGAAGGGGACGTCGTCGTGGAGATGGACCTCGTCGAGGAGTCGTCGATGCTTCTCGCGGTCACGGAGCGGGGCTACGGGAAGCGGACCGACGTGGCGGAGTACCGGCAGCAGGGGCGCGGCGGCACCGGCGTGATCAACGTCAAGGTGACCGAGAAGAACGGCCCCGTCGTCGGCATCCGGTCCGTCACGGACGCCGACGAGCTCCTCCTCATCACGGAGCAGGGGATCCTGATCCGGTTCGCGACGAGCGGCGTGCGGGAGACGGGGCGGGCGGCGCAGGGGGTCAAGCTGATCGACCTGGCCGAGGGAGACCGCGTCGTGGCCGTCGCGAAGCTCGCCGAGCGCGACGAGGAGAACGGCGGCGACGCGGCGCCCGCCGGCGAAAACGGGTAGAGTCCGCGCCCCGGAGGGACGATGCGCTTCTTCCTCGACACCGCCGACCCCGACGAGGCCCGCCGCGTCCGCGAATGGGGGCTCCTCGACGGGGCGCTCGTCCGCCCCGACGCGGCCCTCGCGGCCGGCAAGGAGTACCGGCGCCTCCTCGCCGACGTCGCGCAGGTCTCCGACGGGCCGGTCCTCGCCACGGTCGCGGCCGGCGACGCCAAGGCGATGTACAAGGAGGGGCGGGAGCTCCACAAGCTCGGCAAGGCGATCGTCATCCGCGTCCCGATGACGCGCGAAGGGCTCCGCGTCGTCCGGCTCCTGAACGACGAGCAGATCGCCACGGACGTCGGGCTCGTCTTCACGGCGGGGCAGGCCCTCCTCGCCGCGCGCGCCGGGAGCGCCTACGTCTCGCCCTCCGTGGCGGACCTCGACGACGCCGGCCAGATCGGCATGGACGTCGTGGAGGCGATCGTCCGCGTCTACGACAACTACGGGCTCCAGACGCAGATCGCGGTGCAGGGAATCCAGAGCCCGCTCCACGTCCTCGACGCCGCCATGATGGGCGCCGACGTGGCGACCCTTCCCTTCGCCGTCCTCGACAAGCTGTTCGACCACCCGCTGACCCAGACCGGCCTCGCGAACCTCCGGACGCCGCTGCACGAAGGGCCGAGGCGGATTCACTGATGGCGATCTCCCGCGAGCGGGCCGTCGACCTGTCGCACCGGATGGTCGAGCGGCTGGCCGGGACGTCCGCCGTGGAGCTCGCGCGGGAGCGGGAGTTCGTGCGGAACCACGTCCTGGCCGCTCTCCTCGAGTGGGACCGGGAGACCGGGCGCCTCGAGGCCGAGGTGCGCGCGAAGCTCCTGGCGCGCCCCCGGAAGCCCGTGGAGGGGTCGCGCGAGTGGGATCTCCTCTTCGCGGAGGAGATGGAACGCGCCTACGCGGCCCTCGCGAGCCGCGGCGGCTGAGAGCCGCCCCCGGCCGGTCCGCCCCCCGTTTTGGTTGGTCCCGGGTCGAGCGACCCTTGATCTTGGTCTAGGCCAAGACCTATCTTCCGGGCGATGCCGCTCCCCGCGGACCCTCCGGACGCAACCTCCCCTTCCCCGGCCGCCGGGGGGCGCGAGCCGCTCTACCGGACGATCGCCGACGCGGTGATCCGCGACATCCGGAGGAGCCGCTACGTGGAAGGGGAGCGCCTCCCGGCCTCCCGGGACCTCGCGCGGAGCTTCGAGGTGAACCGGGCGACAGTGCACCAGGCCCTGCAGGTCCTGAAGCGCGAGGGCTGGATCGAGACGAACCGCGGCGGCGGGACGCGGGTGGCCGCGCGCTCCACGGCGGCGCCCTCCCTCGCGCCCGCGCCCGCGTGGGACCGGATCGCCTCGTCGCTTCTCGCGCGGGTCCTCGCCGAGCGCTCGGCCACCGACGCGCCGCCGGACGGCGCGCTCGACCTCTCGCGGCTCGCGCCGGACGAGCGCGACTTCCCGGCCGAGGCGTTCGCGGCGCTCCTCGCGGAGGTGGCCCGCGACGGCACCCTCCTCGCGTACGGCTCTCCGTTCGGCTACCGGCCGCTCCGCGAGTCGCTCGCCGAGCGGCTGCGCCGGCGCGGCATCCCGGCCGAGGCGGACGGCATCCTGATCGTCAACGGCGCGCAGCAGGGGCTCGACCTCATCACACGCGCCCTCGTCGA
>DAOMFB010000058.1:0-10843 GCA_035429585.1 Thermoanaerobaculia bacterium | reverse complement strand
ACCGCCAGCCCGGCGAGGAAGATGAGGAGGAGCGCAACCACCGAGAGCCGCCCGACGTTCGCCTTCGCCCAGACGCCGAGCCACCTCCAGCCCGCGAGGGTCTCCTCCGGACGCGACATGGGGATCCGGGCCCAGCTCCGCACCCACAGGGTCTCCTCCCGCGCGATCGACGTCGGCGTGGACCACGGGAGGAACGGAAGCCGGGAGGCGACCGCCGGGTAGAGAAGGTAGCCGGAGAGGGCGATTCCCCGGGTCACCCACGCGATGCCGGCGGGCACGAGGGCCCACGGAACGACGCGGACGGCGAGCAGGACCGCGAGCAGGAAGACGGCCGCCGAGAGCTTCACCGTGACGGCGAAGAAGGCGAGGGCGACCGCGGCCCGCTTCTCCGCGGACGTCGGCGACGGACGGAGGAGGAAATGCGCCGAGAGGATCGTCAGGACCGCCGTCGGCACGTCCGTCGAGAGGGAGGGAACCCCCTCGGCCGTCGCGAGGATCGCGAGGGGGACGACGCCGACGGCGAGGAGCAGCCCGGCCGCGCCGGCCGTTCCCGCCACGGCCTTCCGTCCCGCCGCCCAGGACCCGGCGCCGAAGAAGAAGAGGGCGAGGGACGGCGCGAGGCAGGCGCTCCGGTTCGCGAGGCCCGGCAGCTCGAGGAGCCCCGCCACGGGATACCAGAGGGTGTCGAAGCCGAAGCGGCGGTGGAGGTTCGCGAGGCCGGCCGGGATCGGCCCGGCGGTCGTCCACGCCACCGCCTGCATGTGGTAGAGCCCCGTGTCGTAGAGGCGGATCGGCCCCGACGCGACGAGGGCCAGGAGGACGAGGAGTCCGACGAGCGCGGCCGCGTCGCGGCCCGCGAGGCGGCGGAGCGCGCCGCCGCCCCGGGCCACGAAGAGCGAGAGCCCGAGGACCGCCGCCGCCGCCGAGAGCCCCCGCCCGAGGCCCACGAGGAGGTTCAGCGCCGCCCCGAGGGCCCCGAGGACGCCGAGGCCGGCGAAGCCGGACAGGGCCAGCCCCGCCTCGTCGTCCTCGCGGAGGCGTCCGCCGAGGACCGCGGGGAGCACCGCGTCGCCCCAGCCGACGAGCGCCGGGACCCAGACGAGGAGGCCCGCGAGGACGGCGAGCACCCGGGCCTACTTCCTCGGCTTCGGGAGGACGGCGACCGGGGGGATGCCCGCCGCCTCGACGGCCCGGTTGAAGGCCGCCAGCTCGTTCGCCACGACGCCGTCGAACTCGCGGGACACGGCGTCCAGCCGGGCCACGAGCTCCGCGCGCCGCGCGTACGAGGCGGCGGTCGGCTTCGCGTCGGCGCTGTCGACGTAGCCGGCGAGCGCGGCGATCTGGAAGTCGAGCTTCGGCGTGAAGTTGAGCGTGTCCTGGTTCGCCTTGATCTTCGGGTTGATGATCGTCTCCTCGAGGGCCGTCAGCTTCGCCGCGAGCGCCTTCTCCGGCTCCTTGAGCGACGTCTTCCCGAGCCGGTCGGCGCGCGCCGCCAGCTCCTTCGCCTGCGCGCGCGTCTCCCGGATCTTGCGGAGCAGGTCGTGGGACCGCTCGAGGTCCCCGCGGAGGGACATGAGGAGGTCGTACTGGGCCCGGAGATCGGCCTCGGGCGCCGTCCCCCGCGGGTCGGGCGTCACGGCGACGCTCTGCTCGAGGACCTTCTCCTCCTTCGTCCCGGCCTTCGTCACGAGGCGGACGGTGTAGCTCCCCGGGATCACGCGGGGCCCTTCGGGCGGGTAGTCGCCGAAGGTCTCCTTCGAGGTGGAGATCTCCGGTTCGAGGAGGCGCATGTCCCAGACGAGACGGTTGAGGCCCGCCTTCGGCTCGAGCGGCTTGTCTCCCTCGTCCTCGTCGTTCGTCTTCGCGGCGTCGTCCTTCTTCCCGTCCTCGTCCTTCTTCGCGTTCGTGAACTTCCGGAGGAGACGGTCTCCCTGGCGGAACTCGAGGACGATCCGCTCCGCCTCCCGGTCCGTCCCGGCCTCCTTCGGGGCGCTCTTCAGCCAGTACCAGACGACGACCCCGCCGGGCCCGTTCTGGCCCGCGACCGGCGACGGCGGTTCCTCGTCGTCGTCGGTCCAGCTGCGGAAACGCGGCGTCGGGCGCGGCGGGAAGAGATAGGCCGCCTCGCCCGCGATCTCGGGCTTCCAGGTCCGGAGGGGCGTCAGGTCGTCGAGAATCCAGAACGAGCGGCCCTGCGTCGCCACGACGAGGTCGCCGTCCTTCACCGCGAGGTCGGTGACCGGGACGCTCGGCAGGTTCCGCGGGAAGGGCTGCCAGCTCTCCCCGCCGTCGAACGACACGAAGAGTCCCGTCTCCGTCCCGGCGTAGAGGAGCCCCTTCCGCGCCGGGTCCTCGCGGACGACCCGGACGAAGGTCGCCGCCGGCAGGCCGTTCACGAGCTTCGTCCAGCTCTTCCCGTAGTCGGCCGTCCGGTAGACGTAGGGACGGTCGTCCTCGAACTTGTAGTTCACGGCCGCCACCCAGGCCGTCCCCGGCTCCCGGGGCGAGACCTCGATCGCGTTGATCTGGGCCGTCTCCGGCAGGCCCTTCGGCGTCACGTTCTGCCACGACCTCGTCCCGTCGCGCGTCACCCAGACGAGGCCGTCGTCCGTCCCGGCCCAGAGGACGTCCTTCGAAAGCCGCGACTCGGCGAGGTAGAAGATCGTCGGGTAGGTCTCGACGCCGGTGATCTCGCGGGTGATCGGCCCGCCCGGGAAGCCCTGCTTCGACGGGTCGTTCCGGGTCAGGTCCGGGCTCGCCTCCTCCCAGGTCGTCCCCTCGTCGGTGGAGCGGAGGAGCTTCTGCGCCGCGTGGTAGACGACCTTCGGGTCGTGCTTCGACACGAGGATCGGCGCGTTCCAGTTGAACCGGTACTTCAGGTCCCGCGTCGCCTGCCCGTCGATCGGCTGCGGCCACGCCGTCACGGTGCGCGACTGGCGCGTCTTCCGGTCGTACCGCGTGATCTCGCCCCCGTAGCTCCCGCCCCAGATGATCTCGGGGTTCCGCGGGTCGGGCTGCGTCCAGCCGCTCTCGCCGCCGCCCGCCGGGTACCACTCCGTCCGGTCGATGCTCCGCCCCGGGACGGCGCTCGGGATCGCCACGTCGGAGTTGTCCTGCTGGGCTCCGTAGACCCAGTACGGCGTCCGGTCGTCCGTCGCGAGGCGGTAGATCTGGGCGGTGGGCTGGTTGTCCTGTGTGCTCCAGCTCTTCCCGCCGTTGAAGCTGATCGTCGCGCCGCCGTCGTCCCCCTCGATCATCCGGTTCGGGTCGTCGGGGTCGATCCAGAGGTCGTGGTGGTCGCCGTGCCGGATCCGCATCTTCTGGAAGGAGCGCCCGCCGTCGCCGGAGCGCCACGCGTTCACGTTGAGGACGTAGACGACGTCCGGGTTCTTCGGGTGGGCGAAGACGTGCGTGTAGTACCAGGCCCGCTGGATCAGGTTCCGGTTCCCGGAGACGCGGGTCCACTTCTCGCCGCCGTCTTCGGAGCGGAAGAGCCCCCCCTTCTCCGCCTCCACGAGGGCGAAGACGCGCTCCGGGCGCGCGGCGGAGAGCGCGACGCCGACCTTTCCGACGATCCCCTGGGGAAGGCCGCCGGCCAGCTTCTTCCAGGTCTCGCCGCCGTCCGTGCTCTTGTAGAGGCCCGAGGAGGGACCGCCGCTCTCCATCGTCCAGGGCCGCCGGACCGCCTGCCACATCGCCGCGTAGAGGATCCGCGGGTTTCCCGGGTCGATCGCGAGGTCGCCCGCGCCCGTCTTCTCGTCGACGTAGAGGACCTTCCGCCACGTCTTCCCGCCGTCCGTCGATTTGAAGACGCCCCGCTCGGCGTTCGGCCCCCACGCGTGTCCCTGTGCCGCGACCCAGACCACGTCCGGGTTCGCCGGGTGGACGACGATCTGGGAGACGTGCTTCGAGTCCGCGAGGCCCACGTTCGTCCAGCTCTTCCCGGCGTCGGTCGACCGGTAGACGCCGTCGCCCGACGAGAGGTTCCCGCGGATGCAGGGCTCCCCGGTCCCGGCGTAGACCACGTTCGGGTCCGACTCCGAGACCGCGATCGCCCCGACCGAGCCGGTCCGGAAGTCCTTGTCCGAGACCGGCTCCCACGTCGCGCCGCCGTCCGTCGTCTTGAAGACGCCGCCGCCCGTCCCGCCGAAGTAGAAGACCATCGGCTGGCCCCGGACGCCGGCCACCGCCGTGACGCGCCCCCCCCGGAACGGTCCGATGCAGCGGAACTTCATCCCGCCGAGCTGTTCCGAGAGCGTGGCGGGAGCCGCGGCGGCGTCCTTCGGGGCGGCGGGCGGCGCGGCGCCGAGGAGCGGAAGGGCGAGGAGGAGCAGGGCGAGCGCAGGACGGGCGGAACGCGGCATCGTCATCCTTCGAACCTTTCGAAAACGCGGCGGGAGGCCGCGCGACGCGGGCAACGCGGCGATCCTAGCATCGGCCCGCGGCGCTCCTCCGCCTCCGGCCGCGGCCTCACGGCCCTCCGGACGACCGCTCCCGCGGCCGCCCGTGCCGGCTGAAGAAGTCCCAGATCTCGGCGGTCGCGTCGGCCTCCCGACTCGGCTCGTCGGCCCACGGGGTCCCCTTCGTCCCGCCGGGCCAAGCGTGTCCGCCGCCGCGGATCGTGACGAGGACCACGCCGGTTCCTTCGGCGCAGCCGGTCCACGTCTCCCGGACGACGCTGCCCTTCTCTTCCCGCTTCCGTCCTCCGGCGCAGCCGTCGCGCTCCGCGAAGAAACCGACGCTCGCGGCCACGGAGGCGTCGGTGCGCGTCCGGCGGTCCGCCTGCTTCTTCGGGACGCCCCCTTCGTAGAGGACGTGCTCGTCGGCCGTGCCGTGGAACGCGATGACCGAGACGGGACGCGACGGCCGGCAGGGAGAGACGTCGAGGGCGCCGGCGACCGGCGCGATGGCGGCGATCCGATCGGCCAGCTCGCAGCCGAGGCGGTACGACATCATCCCGCCGTTCGAGATCCCGGTCGCGAAGACGCGCCGCCCGTCGACCCGCCATTCGTCCGAGAGGGCGTCGAGCGCCCGTCGGACGAAGGCCGTGTCGTCCACCTTCTCCCGCACGGCCCAGCCGCAGCAGGCGCCCGCGTTCCAGGTCAGGAGCCGGTCGCGCAGGAACCCCGAACCGTTCGGGTAGACGGCGAGAAAGCCGTTCCGGTCGGCCGCAGCGTCCATTCCGGTCATCGCCGCCGCGTTCCGCGCGTTCCCCCCGCCGCCGTGGAGGACGAGGACGACCGGGACCGGCGCGTCCGCCGGAAGGGAGGGCGGGACGTGGACGCGGTAGGAGCGCGTCGCTCCCCCGGAGACGACCGTCCGCTCGACGTCGGCCGCGACCGCGGTCCCGGCGGCGAGGAGCGCCGTCAGCGCGGCACCGCGGATCGCCCGGAGGCTCATCGGATCTCTCCGCTCGGTCTTTGTTGAAGCTGATCCTACAGCTCAGGAAACCGGCCCGCGTAACATGCTCCCATGACGCTCACCCTCCTCGATTGGGGCATCGTCGTCGCCTACTTCGCCCTCTCGATCGGCGTCGGCATCCGCTTCACGAAGAAGGGGGGCGAGTCGCTCGACGAGTACTTCGTCGCCGGGCGCGCCGTCCCCTGGTGGCTGGCCGGCGCCGCGATGATCGCCACGACCTTCGCCGCCGACACGCCGCTCGTCGTGACGGGGCTCGTCGCCGCGCACGGCGTGGCCGGGAACTGGCTCTGGTGGAACATGGTGATGAGCGGGACGCTGACCGTGTTCCTCTACGCGCGGCTCTGGCGCCGGGCGAAGGTGATGACCGACGTCGAGTTCGCCGAGATCCGGTACAGCGGGGCCCCGGCGACCTTCCTCCGCGGTTTCCGCGCCGTCTACCTCGCCCTGCCGATCAACCTGATCATCCTCGGGTGGGTGACCCTGGCGATGGTGAAGATCCTCCAGGTGTCGCTCGGCATCGACCCGGTCCTCGCCGTCGGGCTCTGCTTCGTGATCACCGTCGGCTACTCGGCCGCGGCGGGGATGTGGGCCGTCCTCTGGACCGACCTGGTCCAGCTCGTCATCAAGATGTCGGCCGTCGTCGCCCTCGCGGTCTTCGCCGTGAAGAAGGTGGGCGGGATGGGGGCGTTGAAGGACGGCCTCGTCCGCCACTTCGGGTCGGCCGACGCCGCACTCTCCGTCGTCCCCCCGGCGGGCTCGGTCTGGATGCCGGCCGTCGCGATGCTGACGTTCCTCGCGGTCCAGTGGTGGGCCGCGTGGTATCCGGGGGCCGAGCCGGGGGGCGGCGGCTACGTGGCGCAGCGGATCTTCTCCGCGCGGACCGAGAAGGACGGTGTCCTCGCGACCCTCTTCTTCAACGTGGGGCACTACGCCCTCCGGCCGTGGCCCTGGATCGTGACGGGCCTCTGCACCGTCCTCCTCTACCCGGGCGGCGTCCTCGTGGGGGGCAAGCCGGATCGCGAGGCCGCCTACGTGCAGGCCATGGTCGACCTGATGCCGGCGGGGTGGAAGGGCTTCATGCTGGCCGGCTTCGCCGCCGCCTACATGTCCACGGTGGGGACCCACCTGAACTGGGGGGCGAGCTACCTCGTGGGGGACATCTACAAGCGCTTCCTCAGGCCCGGGGCCGGCGAGAAGCACTACGTCCTCGTGGGGCGCCTGACGACGGTCTTCCTCTTCCTCGCCTCGATCGTCGTCACGATGAACCTGACGACGATCGAGAAGGCGTGGCGGTTCCTCCTCGCGCTCGGAAGCGGGACGGGGCTCGTCCTGATCCTCCGGTGGTACTGGTGGCGGATCAACGCCTGGAGCGAGATCAGCGCGATGCTCTCCTCGATGGCCGTCTCCCTCGCGGCGATGTCGCTCATCACGAATCCCTATCCGCGCGGGCACGCCCTCTTCGACGCCGAGGAGTTCCGCGTGCAGGCGCTCGTGATGCTGGTGACGGTGGCCGTGTCCACCGCCGTCTGGGTCGCGGTGACGTTCCTGACGAAGCCCGAGCCCGACGCGGCGCTCGACGCGTTCTACCGGCGCGTCCGGCCCGGGGGTCCGGGATGGGCGCGCGTCTCGAAGCGGCTCGGCCTCGGGCGCGAGGAGATCCCCGGCGGCGCGATGTCCTTCGTGAACTGGCTCCTCGGGATCGTCCTCGTCTACTCGGCGCTCTTCGGGATCGGGAAGCTCGTCTTCGGGCAGTACCTCCTCGGCTCCTCCCTCCTCGAGGTGGCCGCCGTGGCGTTCCTCCTGATCCTCTGGAACCTCTCGCGCGAGGAGAAGGCGCGCGCGCTCCTCGACGGCCCGCCCCCGGGCGCCGCGCCGCCGGGCGAGGCCTGACGGGCCGGGCCGCTCCTCAGCCCTTCAGGGCGTGGCCCCACGCGTTCCGGTACTGCTCGATCGCGCTCTCGGGCTTTCCCTTCGCCGCCAGGACGTTCCCGGCCGCCAGCTCCTTCTTCGCCTGCTGGATCCTCCTCGGATCGACGCCAGCCGCGAAGCCGTCGTTGATCGAGACCAGCCCGAGGATCGCGTCCGCCTGGACCAGCCGGCCGACGAACCCGCGGAGCGTCGCCGCGGAGACCGAACCGTGCGCGCCGCCGGCGAGGCTGCTCAGCTTGCCCACGGCGTTCTTCGATTCGGTGAAGACGGCGGCGCCCGCCTTCGGCGCCGGGCGCGCGGGGTCCGGTCCGCCGGAGCCGTCCCGCCAGAGACCCGGATCGGTGGCCCGGGAGAGCGCCGAGATCGCGTCGTCCAGCTTCTGCCCGTCCTGCGCGTCCGAGACCGTGGCTCGGAGGGCGAGGAGCTGCGCGAGGACGTCCCGCTGGATGTCGCGCGGAAGGAGGTCCTCTTCCCGGCCGGGGACGAAGTCCTCGGCGGACGCCAGGAGGATCGGGTCCGACGTGTCGCTCACCAGGAGGCGCCCGTCGCCGGTGATGAGGATCCCGCGCGGATCGAATTTCGCACGGATGCCTCCCACCTGCAGATGCCCCACGGTCGTTCCGGACGCGTCGAGAACCACCAACTCGCCGCCGGCGCCGCCGCCGTTCGGCGAGCCCGTCACGGAGACGAGAAGGAGCCGTCCGCTGATTCCGAGCGAGCCGAGAAAGTAGTCGTTCGGCGCGACGAGCATCTGCCGGAGACCGTACTGGTCGGGCTTGAGCGCCACGTCCGCGAACGGCCGCGCCACGCCGCCGGCCGACAGGGCGACGACCCGGCTCACGGCGCCGTCCGGGCCGGACGCGCTGACCCCCACGTCGCTGACGAGCAGGCTGACCTCGCCCCACTCGGGCGGCGTGAACTCGAGCCCCATCGGCAGGACGGCCACGGAGGCGAACACCGTCAGCGCGCCTCCGTCCGGCGACAGCCGCCAGACGGCGCCGTACTCGTCCGAGACGAAGAGATGCCCGTCCCAGTTCCCGAAGCCCGGGGGAGCGAGGAGCGGCGTCACGAAGTAGTAGCCCGGCTGGAAGAGATGGAACGGAATGCCGAGGCGTCCCGAGCCGTTGACCTGGGCCCCCGCGCCGTCGAACGCGAGGAGGGCCTCGGGCTGCCCCGCGTCCGTCTCGCTCGCGACGACGAACCTCCCGGAGAGATCCCCCCATCCGGCCGGGAGAAAGAGCCCGCCGACGATGCTGGAACCCACCGGCGGAACCGGGTAGTTCAGGAACGCGACCGGGGCGCCGCCGGCGGCCGGAACCACCCAGACGTTGCCCGTCGAAGCGTCCGGGATGAAGTAGCTCCCGCCGTGGCTCCCGAAGCCCGCCGGCGCGACGGAGATCGTTTCCGGCGTGACGTACTGGCCCGGACCGGAGCTGGCGGAGAAGACCTGGATCTGTGCCGCCGCCGGGACCGTCAGGCCGAGGGTGATCCCGAGAATCGCCGCGAGGCCGTCGGCGCGAAGGGCTCGTGAGTGCATGGTTCTCTCCTCTGCCGAATCGGGATTCGGCGCGATGACACGTTGGGACGAAGCAGGACCTTGCATCTGACCGTTCCGGGACGATTCGAGATCGTTCGTCGAGGACTGCCGGGGCGCCGTCTGTGCCGTGAAGGAACCGTTCGGGGTCGTCGTCTGGGAAGCATCCTACCCCTTCCGGCGGCTCTCCCGTACGGGAGCCTCTGCCCGGGCGGAGGCCGACGCGGCGCTGACACGGGGGCCGGCCGGGAGCATCATGTAGGAGTTCCAGACGGCCGTCGCGGCCGCCTCCCGACCGACGAAAAGGAGGCCCGCCATGCTTCGCCGGTTCGCCCTCCCGGCCCTCACCCTTCCTCTCCTTCTTCTCCTCGTCCCCGCCGGCCCCGCGGCCGGCGCGGACCTCACCCCCTCGGAGCGGCTCGGGAAGCTCCTCTTCTTCGACAAGAGCCTCTCGGCGAACGGAAACCAGTCGTGCGCCACCTGTCACGCTCCGGAGGCCGGGTGGACCGGCCCCGACGAGGCGATCAACAAGGGGGGCGGCGTCTACGAGGGGTCCGTGGCCGGGCGCTTCGGAAGCCGCAAGCCTCCGAGCGTCGCCTACTCCACGATGTCGCCGAAGCTGCGCCGCGGACCCGGCGGCGACTTCACGGGGGGCCACTTCTGGGACGGGCGCGCCACCGGCGAGCAGCTCGGCTCCGCCGCCGCCGACCAGGCGCTGGGGCCGTTCCTCAACCCGATGGAGCAGACGCTCCCGGACGCCGCCGCCGTCGTGAGGGCCGTCTGCGCGGGGAGCTACGCCGCGCTCTTCAAGGAGGTCTGGGGAAAGGAGGCCTGCGCACATCCCGAGAGCGCGTTCGGGAACATCGGGCGCTCGATCGCGGCCTTCGAGGCCTCGCGGGAAGTCGACCTCTTCCGCTCGAGGTTCGACGCCTTCCGGGCCGGCAAGGCCGCCCTCACGCCCGAGGAGAAGCGGGGCCTCGACCTCTTCGAGGGGAAGGCGAAGTGCGCGATCTGCCACCGGAGCCGCCCCGGGCCGATCGGCGAGCCGCCGCTCTTCACCGACTTCGGCTTCGACAACATCGGCGTTCCCCGGAACCCCGCGAACCCCTTCTACGCGAACCGCGCCGCGAACCCGCTCGGCCCCGCCTGGACCGACCTCGGCCTCGGCGGGTTCCTCCTCACCGTTCCGGCGCACGCGGGCGCCGCACGGCAGGAGATCGGAAAGCACAAGACGCCGACGCTCCGGAACGTCGACCTCCGCCCGTCACCCGGCTTCGTGAAGTGCTACGGCCACAACGGCTACTTCAAGAGCCTGAAGGAGATCGTCCACTTCTACAACACCCGCGACGTCTTGCCACCGTGCGGCGAGGAGGACCCGAAGCCCGGCCTCGGCTGCTGGCCGCTCCCCGAGACGAACCTGAACCTGAACGTCGCCGACATGGGGAATCTCGGTCTCTCGGACGCGGAGGAGAACGCCGTCGTCGCCTTCCTGAAGACCCTCTCGGACGAGCCGCCGCCGGCGATGAAGTGACGCCCGCCCTCAGAGCCAGAGGAAGGCCATCGCGACGATGGCCCAGACGACGAGGAGCTGCGCCCCCTCGAGCCAGTTCGACTCGCCGTCGGCCGACACCTGCCCGGCGATCAGGACGGACAGGGCGAGGACGGCCACATCGACCGGGTTGACGAAGAGGGTCATCTCCTGCCCGATGAAGAGTGACACGAAGACGAGGGGCGGCGCCGCGCCATTTCCCGCCTTCACGTGGAAGCGGGCCTCGAGCGGGCGCCCGGTCAGGACGTCGGCCGGAGCCCAGCCCCGCTCGACCTCCTTCAGCCCCGCCTCTTCGACAAGGTCGGTCAGCTCCTCGATGATAAACGAGCCCTGGTTGGGGTTCTCGTTCTTCGCCAGCCCCCATTCGCGGTTGATGATCAGCTGAATCGCCATGGCCCGGCGCACGCTCT